>CANJMX010000044.1 GCA_947475125.1 Actinomycetota bacterium | reverse complement strand
GTTTCACGAGTTTCTGCAGGGCAAGCGCGAATACCGCTGCTCCGCCTGGAGCATGCCCACCTACACCGTTCAGGGCTGGCGCTCCCCCTGCTACATGCTCGCCGACAAGCATGTGGACACCATCAAGGAACTCTTCGAGGACACCGACTGGGAGGCGTACGGCACCGACCGCGATCCCCGTTGCGCCAACTGCCTCATGCACTGTGGCTACGAGGCGTCAACCATCCTCGATGCGTTCTCAAGCCCCAAGGACCTGCTCGCGCTTGCGCGTGGCTGACGCGGACGGGTGCTCGTGATGAGTCGGGGTGTCGTGGCGCTGCTGTGCGCTGTGCCTGCCGAGGAGCGCATGCTCCGACGGCTGGCCGGACCACAGGTGCGGATCATCGTGATGGGGATGGGGCCGGCCACGGCCGAGCGCCACGCGGCAGCAGCCATCGGTGGTGGCGCGTGCGCCGCCATCTCGGTTGGCTTCTGCGGTGCGCTCGACCCATCGCTCTCAGTGGGTGATGTCGTCGTGCCCGAACGGGTGCGCGACGCGCTCACCGGCGAGGAATGGGAGTGCGACGCGGCGCTCACGAGTGGAGCCGGCCGACGCGGCGGCACGTTGGTGACCACCGACCATGTGGTGGCCGACCCCGCGCTGCGCGCTGCGCTCATGGGTCTCGCCGTGGATATGGAAAGCGCGGGAGCGGCGCGGGCATGTGCCCGGGCTGGCGTGCCGTTCGCCGCCATCCGGGCCGTCACCGACCGCACGGGCGACCGGCTGCCCGACGTCACCGGGGTCGTGGACGATGCCGGGGACGTGCACGCCATGCGTATGGCCGGACGCCTCATCATCCACCCGGGTGAAATCCCGGCCTGGGTGCGGCTCGCCCGTGGCGCAAGCGCCGCGCGTCGCGGTCTCGTGCCCGCCGTCACCCGTGCACTGGCGGATGCCGCATGACCACCACCCGGCTCACCGGAGGCGAGTTGCACGGCGCAGTTCGTCTGGCCGCCGATCATGGCGCCCGCCACCTGCGCGACCTGCAGGAGCCTGAGGGCTACTGGTGGGGCGAGCTCGAGAGCAACGCGTCCATCACCGCCGAGCAGCTGTTTCTCCTCGAGGCGCTCAACATCGCCAGCGAGTCCGACCGCAAGGGCATCGCCGCAGAGCTCCTGGCGACCCAGGGCGAAGACGGCGGCTGGCCGGTGTGGTTCGGCGGCCCGGCCGATCTATCCATCACGGTCGAGGCCTGGTACGCCCTGCGCCTTGCCGGCATTCCCGCCGATGCGGAGCCCATGGTGCGCGCCCGCGATTGCGCGCGCGCGTTGGGCGGCGCCAACCAGACCCGGTTCTTCACCCGCCTGTGGCTCGCTGTTCTCGGCAAGCACCCGTGGGATTCACTGCCCGCCGCGCCGCCCGAGTTGATGATGATGCCTCCCCGGTCACCCATCTCGGTGTACCGCTTTGCATCGTGGGCCCGAGGCACGTTCGTGCCCCTCCTGGTGGTGCTGTCGCGCAACCCCACGTACCCGCAGGACCCCTCGCTCGACGAGCTCTACCTTGAGGCGCCGGGCAGCGTCCACGGACCGCCGCCCCGTACCCCGGGCAAGCTCACCAAGATGATGTCCCATCTCATGCCGCTGGCCCGTCGCTACAACCGAAAGCCCTTCGGGCCCCTGCGTCGGGCATCCGAGCACCGCATCCGCGAATGGATCCTCGACCGTCAGGAGGCCGATGGCTCCTGGGCTGGCATCCAGCCCCCGTGGGTGTATTCCATCTTCGCCCTGCACGCGCTCGGCATGCCGCTGGACCATCCGGTTATCACGCGCGCCATCGACGGCTTCTCCACCTTCCTGCAGCATCGCGAGGGCCGCGTGCGCATGCAGTCGTGCCTCTCCCCCGTGTGGGATACGGCGCTCTCGACGATTGCACTGGCGGAGTCGGGAACCGGGGATGACGACGATGCCGTGGCGCGGGCGCGCGACTGGCTCCTCGCCCGTGAGGTCACCCGCGAAGGGGACTGGCGGCGTATTCCGCGCAGGGGCGAGGCGGGTGGGTGGAGCTTTGAGTTCCACAACGAGTGGTACCCCGACACCGATGACACCGCCGAGGTACTCATGGCCCTGCTCCATGCCGGCGTACCCCGCCACGACCACGCCATCCGTCGTGGCGTGGACTGGCTTCTGGCCATGCAGAGCAAGGGCGGCGGCTGGGGATCGTTTGACGTCGACAACACGAGCTCGCTCATCACCCAGTTCCCGGTGTGCGACTTCGGTGAGGTTGTGGACCCCCCCACCGAAGACGTCTCCGCACACGTCCTCGAGGCGCTTGTCGAGTGCGGCGTACCCACGGGACACCCGGCAATCCGCTCGGGCATCAAGTACCTGCGCCGCACGCAGCGCGCCGATGGATCGTGGTGGGGTCGCTGGGGCGTCAACCACGTGTACGGCACCGGTGCCGTGGTGCCCGCGCTCATCCGCTGCGGATTGCGCCCCGACGACCCATGCATCGGGGCCGCCGTGCACTGGCTGAAGGATCACCAGAACGACGATGGCGGCTGGGGCGAGGACATCCGAAGTTACGCCGACCCGGACTGGGTGGGCCGCGGCGACTCCACCGCGTCGCAGACGGCCTGGGCGCTCCTGGGACTCATGGACGGCGACCCCGGAAGCGACGCCGCCGATGCCGGTGCCCGCTGGCTGGTGGATAC
The DNA here is from genome assembly GCA_947475125.1 of Actinomycetota bacterium. Classification (GTDB taxonomy): domain Bacteria; phylum Actinomycetota; class Thermoleophilia; order Miltoncostaeales; family Miltoncostaeaceae; genus SYFI01. The sequence continues at coordinate 7,517 of CANJMX010000044.1, read as the reverse complement.
CCAGCGCGCCGATGGCGGATGGGACGAGGATGCCTTTACCGGAACCGGGTTCCCGCTCGACTTCATGATCAAGTACCACTACTACCGCCTGTACTTCCCGGTGACGGCGCTCGGGCGCTACGCCACGCGGATGCAGGCATGACCGGGGCCGCAGGCGACGCCGCCGCCCGGGCGCACGCCGAGGAGATCGCGCGCGGCCACGACGAGAACTTCCCGGTCGCATTCATGCTCGCACCGCGTGATGTGCGCGCGGACATGCGCACCATCTACGCCTACTGCCGCGTCACCGACGATATCGGCGATGCGGGAGACGCCACGCGCGATGCGCGCGTGGCCATGCTCGATGCGTGGGAAGACGACCTGCTGCGCTGCTGGGGAGGCGCGCCGAACGACCCGGTGCTGCTGGCGCTGCAGGGTGTGGTGCGCCGACGCCGCCTCGACCCCGAGCCATTCCGTGCGCTCATCGAGGCCAATCGCATGGATCAGCGCATCTCGCGGTGGCAGACGCACGACGACCTCATCGAGTACTGCCGCCACTCCGCGATCCCCGTGGGACGCATGGTGCTTGGCGTGCTGGGTATCCATGACCCCCGCTGCGAACACCTCTCCGATGCCACATGCGCGGGCCTTCAGCTCGTCAACTTCTGGCAGGACATCCGCCGCGATCTCGACGATCGCGATCGTGTGTACCTGCCCGCCGAGGACATGGCGATCTTCGGTGTGACGGTGGACGACCTGCGTGAGCATCAGGCATCGCCGGCCGTGCGCGAGCTCATCCGTATGGAGGTCTGGCGCGCCCGTGCCCTCCTTATTGAGGGGGCACCGCTCCGCGCCGAGGTGCCTCGCCGGGTGCGCCCGGACATCGCCATGTTCACCTCGGGTGGGCTCTGGGTGTGTGACGCCATTGCGCGTCAGGGGTTTGACACCATCGCCAGGCGCCCCGCACCGGGCAGGTCGGGCCGGGCGCGCATGGCCGGGGCGGTGCTGGTGGGCGCCGTGCGGGGTGTGCGATGAACGTGAACGAGGCCTACGACCGCTGCACCCAGATCACCCGTACCGAGGCCCGCAACTTCTACTTCGGCTTCATCTTGCTGCCACGCACCCGCCGTCGCGGCATCCATGCCCTCTATGCCTTCAGTCGCCTGTGCGACGACTCCGTGGATGGGGTTGACGACATGGGCGCGAAGCTGGCTGCCGTTGCAGCACGCCGCGATGAGGTAGCCAAGGTCTACGACGGTGACGTGCCTGCCGATGACCCCGTGCTCATCGCGCTGGCCGACGCCGTCCGCCGGTTCGGCATCCCACGCGCGCCCATGGACGCCCTTGTGGATGGCGTGGAGATGGATCTGGCCATCGATCGCTACGCCGACTGGCCGGCGCTCAAGGGCTACTGCGATCGCGTGGCCGGCGCGGTGGGGGTGCTGTCGCTGCACGTGTTCGGGTTCCGCGATCCCACTGCGGTCGATCACGCGGAGGACCTCGGGGTGGCCATGCAGGTGGTCAACATCATGCGCGACGTCCAGGAGGACGCCCTGCGCGACCGCATCTATCTTCCCGCCGATGAGATGTCGGCATGTGGCGTGAGCGAGGCCGACATCCTGGCCGATCGAATGGGCCCTCAGATGTACCGCCTCATGCAGATGCAGGGAGACCGGGCCCGCGACTACTTCGCACGCGGCGAACGCCTCATCCCGCTGCTCGACCTGCGCGCCCGCATGTGCGTGAGCATGCTCGCGGCCCTCTACGGCGACATCCTCGCCCGCATCACCGATGGGGGTTACGACTACACGCGGGGCCGTATCTCACTCTCGGGCCGTCGCAAGCTGTTCCTCATGGCCCGGTCAATCGGCAGGGCGTTCACCGCGAGGCGACGGTGAGCCTCGCCGGAGCCCGCGTGGTGGTTGCCGGGGGCGGCCTCGCGGGCATTGCCGCGGCGGTCGAGGCGACCAGCTGTGGCGCGCGAGTGACCCTGGTGGAACGCCGTCCCTTCCTGGGTGGCAAGGCGTTCAGCTTCACCGAGCCGCGGACCGGCGTTGAGATCGACAACGGCCAGCACGTGCACCTGGGCTGCTGCACTGCCTATATGGCACTGCTCAACCGGCTGGGTTCGCTCGGGCTCACCACCATGCAGCCCGCTCTTGAGGTTGCCGTGCGCGACCGTGCGGGCACTCACGGCGTGCTCACCGCGGCACGCCTGCCCCCTCCTCTGCACATGGGCCCCTCATTCGCCCGGTTCGGGTTGTTGTCCACGCGTGAGCGGGCGAATGCGCTGCGGGCACTGTTCGCCATCGTCGCACTCGGCCCCGCGGGGCGTGCCGGACTGGACGACGTCACGTTTGGCGACTGGCTTCGCGGGCACGGTCAGGGCGATGCATCCATCGAGCGCTTCTGGGACCTGCTCGTGCTGCCCACCTGCAACGACCGAAGCGACCGTGTGTCCGCCGCCCTGGCCACGTTCGTGCTTACGGAGGGGCTCATGCGAACGCGCGGCGGGTCGGCCATCGGCTGGTCGCTGGTCGGTCTCTCGCATCTGATCGATGCCCCCACCCGGCGGCATCTCACGCGCACGGGGGGCGAGGTGCTCACAGGTCACGCGGTCATCCGGGCCCACGGCACCGGCGTCACCCTCGACGACGGCAGGGAGATAGCGGCCGATGCAGTCATCCTTGCCCTTCCGCCCGGGCGGGCACGGGACGTGGCACCAGATGCCCTGCCCACTGACCCCGAACTGGGAGAGTCGCCCATCGTCAACGTGCACCTCTGGTATGACCGTCCGGTGATGCCCCAGCCTGTGCTCGCCGTGGTGGACAGCCCGGTGCAGTGGATGTTCGACCGCACCGCCATCACGGGGGAGGGTGCCCCGGGGCAACACCTGGCCCTGTCGATCTCGGGGGCCCACACCGAGATGGGCGTGCCGCGACCGCTACTGGCCGAGCAGATGGACCGTGAGATCCGCGTGCTGCTGCCGGCCGCTGGCAAGGCGGTGCTCAGCGACTGGGCCGTGGTCAAGGATGCCCGCGCCACCTTCGCTCCATCGCCGGGACAGGCCTCACGCCGTCCCGGTGCCATCACCCCCGTCCAGGGCCTGGTGCTCGCCGGCAACTGGACCGCCACCGGCTGGCCCGCCACCATGGAGGGAGCCGTGCGCAGCGGGCTCACCGCCGTGACCGCCCTGCACACCACCCTCGCATGGGCATGACCCGGCGACGCGGGCTAATCGCCGGCGTGCGGGCCCTCGCCGCCCGGCGCCATGGCCCGGTGATTGAGGCCGCCATCGGTGTGGGGGCCCTCCTCGCCTACAACCTGGCCAAGGCCCGCACGGGCGGCAGTATCGATGAGGGCATCCGCAATGCGCGGCGCATCGTGGAGCTCGAGAAACGGCTCGGCGTGTTCGTGGAGCCAGCCATGCAACGCCTCGTGCTCCGCGGTACCTGGTCGCGCCGCATCTGGGGCACGGCCTACCTGTCCAGTCAGTTGGTGGTGCTCCCCCTCACCCTGCGCCTGGCCTACCGACGTCTTCCCCATGCGTACCCGGCCATCCGCACGCTGGCCATCATCGCCTGGTCGGGCGGCGTCGCCTGGTACGCGCGCCAGCCGGTGGCGCCGCCACGGATGGTGTCGGGCATCGGCATCGAAGACTCCGTGTCGGATGGGGTCATCCCCATGGATCACCCCATCGTGCGCCTCGTGTACCACCCGGTTGCGGCCATGCCGTCGCTGCATGTCGGGATGGCGCCGGTCGTTGCCTGGACCATCTGGTCGGCCACAACCCGGCCCTCGCTTCGCGCCGCCGCCGTGGCATATCCTCTCGCCGTCGCCACCACCGTCGTCGTCACGGGGAATCACTTCCTTGCCGACATCGCTGGGGGCCTCGCCATCGTCGCCCCTGCGGCCGCCGCGGCGAGGTGGATCAGCCGTGCACCGGGCATCCCGGGCACACACGAGGACGCATGACCAACACCCGTAGATCACCCAGTTGCGCGCTCCAGCGCGTTCTGCAATGACCAATCCCCGGCCACCGCGCGAGGACAGCCGCCCGGCCCGTCGGCGCGGCGAGGCCTCATCGTCACGTTCTGCCTCGCGACCGCGATCCGCACGCAGACCCCCGGGTCGGCGTACGAAACTCGTCGTCGGCGGCGTGGCGGTTGTCGCCCTCGTCGGCATCGTCCTGCTCATCGCGGGTGGTGGAGGAGGCGTGGCGCCGCAGGTCGTGGTGGCAGGCGTGGACATGGGTCAGGACGAGGCGCAGGTGACCACCGCGCTCACGGCGCGGGGGAAGGTGCTCACCCAACGTCTCGTCAACCTCGATGTCGATGGTGGTGTGCTGGGCGTCATGCGCCCGTCCGACCTCGGCGCCACCGCCAACGTTGCTGCCGCAAAGACCATGGCGGCCGACGAATCGCCCGGGCGCCTGACCCGCGGGTTTCGCGCCGTCACGGGTGCCGCCCCCATCACCTCTCCCCTGCCGGTGGCGTACCGCAAGGGTGCCGTTGACGCATGGGTTGCCGACATCGCCACGCAGGTGGACCGGCCCGAGCAGAATGCACGCGTGCAGGTGCAGGGTGCGCAGTTCACGGTCACACCTCAAGCCGATGGCCGCGAACTCGACCGCGCCCGCCTCAAGCGGATGGTGTCGGGCGACCTCTCAGCGTTGCCATCCCACCTGCAATTGCCGGTTCGCACGACCCGGCCCACGCTCACGACCGATGCCGCACAGGCGCAGGTCCGCCAGGCACAGCAGGTGCTGCAGCGCGGCACCCAGGTATCGGTGGATGGCATTCAGGCCACGCTCGACCGCGCCGGGGTGGCAGCCGCATTCCACTTCGGCCCCAAGGGGCTCTCGCTCTCGGGTTCCGACCTGCGTAAACCGCTGATTGCCGCCTACCCAGCGACCTCCGTCATCCCGGCCCCGGCGCGCTTTGAGGTACGCGGCACACAGGTAGTCGTGGTGCCCTCCAAGGATGGCCGCCTGGTGGATGGCAAGCTGGTGGCCGATGGCCTGATGGGAGAGGACCGGCCGGTGGAATCCACCTACGTGGACGACAACCCCGTGTTCACCACCGAAAAGGCGCAGTCGCTCGGCATCAAGGAGGAAGTGGGGTCCTTCATGACCCCGTACTCCCCGGGCGAGCCACGGGTCACCAACATCCGACGGGCGTCGCAGATCCTGAACGGCACGATCATTCCGCCGAATGGGCGCCTGTCGCTCAACGAAACGCTGGGCGAGCGCACCGTGGAGCGGGGTTTTGTGGCCGCCCCCATGCTGGCCGACGGCCTGCACGTGGACTCCATCGGCGGCGGCGTGTCGCAGGTCGCCACCACGTTGTTCAACGCCGCATTCTTCGCCGGCTTCGAGTTGAACCAGCACACCGCCCACCAGCTCTACATCGACCGCTATCCGCTGGGTCGCGAGGCCACAATCTCGTGGCCCATTCCGGATCTGGTCATCACCAACGACTGGGACGCCTCGGCGCTCGTGCGGGTGTCCAATGCCACTGACAGCATCACGGTCACCATTTACTCCACGTCGTTCGACCGCAAGGTGGAGGAGAGCACCGGCAACCCGTACGACTTCACAACGCCCAAGACCCGCTACGTGGCCACCGAGGGCGTCCCCGCTGGACAGCAACAGGAGATCACGTCGGGTGACCGGGGCTACTCGGTGGACATCCTCCGCAAGGTCTTCAAGGGGTCGGAGCTGCTCAGCGACGACACCTTCACCACGGTGTATCTCGCCCCGCCCAAGGTGATCGGCGTGGCACCGGGTACCCCTGGGGCGGAGACGCCCTCGGCACCCTCCGGCTGATCCGGTTCAGCCGGCCACGGGGCGTCGGCTGGTCTCGTGGGTCCCATCGTCGTCGGAGAGCCCGAGGGCCCGGTTGATGGCCTCGAGTGGCGTAACCCCCGCATCCACCGCATCCACCGCATTGATGCTCGCTGGCGGGGCCTGGGGCGTGGACGATTCCTCAACTCTCGTCCGGTGATCCTCCACCTCCCGGGCCCACGGCTCCTGCAGCACCGGCCAGTGGGCCAGCACCTCCCGGTGGCGCACGTCGCGCCCAGCCGTACCCCCCGCGGCCCGTGGGCCGGATGCGTGCTTCGGGATCACGGCGTCCCCACCGGCCGATACCCCGCCAGATGTGGCTGGATGCGTGCGGCGATGTCATGCGGATCGGCCACACCGCTGAAGCAGAACGTGCCCTCGCGCTCTCCCGCGGTGTCAAAGTCGAGGTCGCCCACGTTGAGCAGACGCTCCACCGGCGACTGGAATGTGTTGAGGTTCTGCACCCGATCGGTGCGCGTGCTCTGCTCGGCCCGCGACAGGATTCCTCTGCGGATATGCAGCCGCTGCGTGGTGACCGTGTACACGGTGGCCCATCGGCGGACGATGTCCACCAGCGCCACACCCACCAGCAGGATGATGGTGATGAGCCACCACTTGCCCAGTGAGATGCCGCTGCCCAGGTCGAGGGCCCGCAGCACGTAGATGACCACCACCGGGATGAACACCACCGGGATGGCACGGACGTACCAGCCGAGCGTGCCCTTCCACGTCGGGTGGCCGGTCCAGATGATGTCTTCGTCCTGCATCAGTTCCACGTGGGCCTCCATGAACGCCCCATGCACCACCCCGGCGGCGGGTGGACCGCGCGTACACTAGCCACGGCATTACCGATTCCCCTGCCCGAGGAGCATCAGATGAGCGAGTCCGGCCCGGCAATCAGCAACCTTCAGGCCACTGGCGCGGAATATCCGCCGCCCTCGGCCTTTGCAGCCGCCGCACGCATCAACGACCGCAGCGTGGTTGAGCAGGCCGATGCCGACCCCATCGCCTGGTGGGAAGACCAGGCGCGGCGCCTGACATGGGACACCCCCTGGACCAGGGCGCTGGACGACGACGACGCCCCGTTCTACCGGTGGTTTACGGGCGGCACGCTCAACATCGCCGCCAACTGCCTCGATCGCCATCTCGCCGAGCACGGCGACAAGGTGGCCATCCACTGGGAGGGCGAGCCGGGCGACACCGTCACCCTCACCTACCGTGACCTGCATGCCCGGGTGTGCCGCTTCGCAAACGCCCTGACCGACCTCGGTGTGGGCGTGGGCGGTCGCGTGGGCATCTACATGGGCATGGTCCCCGAACTTCCCATCGCCATGCTGGCCTGCGCACGCCTCGGTGCCGCCCATACGGTGGTGTTCGGTGGGTTCTCATCAGAGGCCCTCGGCGAGCGCATGGTCGATTTCGAAGCCACCGTGCTCATCACCCAGGATGAGGGCTGGCGGGGGGGCAAGACGATCCCGCTCAAGGCCAATGCGGATGGCGCGCTCGATCGGGCCCCTGGCGTGCTGCACTCGGTGGTCGTGCGCCGGACCGGTGGCGACATCAAATGGATGCCCGGGCGCGATCTGTGGTTCCACGACCTCGAGGCGGCGGCATCGCCCGAGCACGTCGCCCAGCCGATGGACGCCGAGCAGATGCTGTTTGCGCTCTACACCTCGGGAAGCACCGGAAAGCC
>CANJMX010000043.1 GCA_947475125.1 Actinomycetota bacterium | reverse complement strand
CCCACCCAGCGGGCCGACGCCAGCGCAGCCTGCTCCACAACCCTGAGGAAGTCCGTGGCCGGAACGATGCGGTGCCCCTCGAGCGACTCGGGCACCCGCGCGGGCACGTCGTTCGTGCTCATGCGCCCTGCTTGGCGAGCCGACCGGCGTGATCCTTGTTGAACTGGTCGATGCCACTCCCGGTGAGCGGGTGCTTCAGCATCTGATGGAAGACCTTGGGTGGGATGGTGGCGATGTCCGCACCGATCTGCGCTGCCTCCATCACGTGGAGCGGGCTGCGGATCGACGCCGCCAGCACCTCGGTCTCGTACAGCGAGTTGGCAAAGCACTCCACGATCTCCCCGAGGTGGCCGAGGCCGTCCTCGGAGATGTCGTCGTAGCGCCCGAGGAACGGCGACACGAAGGCCGCGCCGGCCGATGCGGCGAGCATCGCCTGGCTGGCTGTGAAGCACAGCGTCATGTTGACCCGGATGCCGTCCTTGGCCAGCGCCGACGTGGCGCTGAGGCCCTCGGCACAGGTGGGCAGCTTCACCACGATGTTCGGGTGGATGGCGGCGAGCCGCTTGCCCTCGGAGATCATGGTGGGCACATCGTTGGCCACCACCTCGGCTGAGATGGGTCCGTCCACCAACTCGCAGATGCGGCGGTAGATGGAATCCTCGTCGCCCTCAACCTGCGAGAGCAGCGTCGGGTTGGTGGTCACGCCGGCGAGAACACCCCAAGAGGCGATCTCCTCGATGTCCTGCAGGCTGGCGGTGTCGATGAAAAGCTTCACTCAGTGCCCTCCGGGGCTTGCCATTGGCTGTGTTCGAGGCTACCAGCCCGCCGCGGGGCCGGTTTGTGGCCGATCGTCCCGCGTTCGGAGGTCCTCGCCTGCCGCATGTGCCGTCGGCCGATCTCTTTGAGGGTGATCGCGAGGCTTTTCAGCACGGCGCCACACGCGTACCACCACTGCCATGAACGGGTATCGATGGGTGTCACGGTGGTGATTGCCGACATCCATTCCACCCGCACGACCCCGTGGCGTGCACCCGCTTCGTGGCACACCCAGTGCACCTCGGGGCGCTTGCGGCCACAGCGACGAATACGGCGACAACGGCGAGCGGAGGCCCGCGCATGGCTACGGTTGTACCCGTGCTGGCCCGCATCCGTCTTCCCCTGCTCGTATTCGTCGCCGGCGGCGCGTCGCTGGCGGCCGAGCTGACCGGCGCACGCCTGCTGGCACCGTGGTTTGGCGCAAGCAACCTCGTGTGGGCCAACGTGATCGGGCTCACCCTTTTGTACCTGTCGCTGGGCTACTGGCTGGGCGGCAAGCTGGCCGACCGGTATCCCACCGAACGGGCGCTCGGCATCACGGTCGTCATCGCCGCGGCGTCGCTGGCCATCCTTCCCATCGCCCTCACGCCCATCTTCAGCGCCGCCCAATCGGCGTTTGCCGACCTCTCGGCAGGTGCATTTGTGGCGTCGTTCGTGGGCACCATGCTCATGTTCCTGGTGCCCATCACGCTGCTCGGCATGGTCGCCCCGTGGGCAATTCGCCTGTCGGTGACCACCGTGGAGACCGCGGGTTCGGTATCGGGACGTCTATATGCGATCTCCACGGTGGGGAGCATTCTCGGCACGTTCCTGCCGGTGCTGGTGCTCATCCCCGCCATTGGCACCCGGCTCACGCTCATCCTCATCGCCGGGGTGCTGGCGCTGGCAGCCGTGCCGCTCATCGGCGTGCGGGCCGTGGTTGCCCCCATCGTCATCCTCGGATTGCTCGCCGTACCGGCTGGGTCAATCAAGGACGCTCCGGGAGAGACGGTGCTGTTTGAGGGCGAGTCGCCGTACCAGTTTGTGCAGGTGTCAGAGACGCCACGCGGCGAGCGGATACTCCGGCTCAACGAGGGCTGGGCCCTGCACTCAGTGCTGCCCGCCAGCCGCTCGGCCCTGACCGGTGGCTACTGGGATGCCTTCACGGCGCTTCCTTTCATTACTGGCAGCCCCGATGGGCGGCTTGCGATTCTGGGCAATGCCGGTGGAAGCATTGCCCGGGCATACCGCATGATCTGGCCGAAGGTGCCAGTAGATGGCGTAGAGATCGACCCGCTGGTGAGCGAGGTGGGGTCGAAGTACCTCGACATGGATGGCCCCAACCTCACCGTGCACGAGGCCGACGCACGCTTCTGGCTCTCGGGTGACCGCGGTCCATTTGCGGCCATCGTGGTGGATGCCTACCGCCAGCCCTACATCCCCTTTCATCTGGCCACCACGGAGTTCTTCCAGCAGACCAGCGACCGGCTCACCCCCACCGGCGTGGTGGCCATCAACGTGGGCACGCCGCCGGGTGACGATGAGGTGGTGCGGTCGATCGGCGCCACCATGCGCACCGTGTTTCCCGCGGTGATGGAGGCACGCTACGAAGAGTTCAACAGCGTGCTGATCGGCTTTCGCGACCCCGTCACCGCCGTGCGCGCAAAGGCCGCACTCGCGGCAGCCTCAGGCGCCGGGTCGCCCGCCGCACACAAGCTGGGTGACCTACTGCACTTTGTGTCACCGGGCGGCGGACAGGTGCTCACCGACGACAACGCCCCGGTAGAGCAGATGACCGATGGGGCAATCCTCGACTACCTCAATCAGGGCACCCCGGGGCTTTAGCGACGTAACCCCGGTGAAACGCCGGAGCCCCAAATCGGTGATTCGGGCTTACGGTTCGGTTCATGGCCATATCGCGCATCGCGAGCATCACCGTCCCGGTCACCAATCACGACCGGGCTGTGAGTTTGTACCGGGACGTACTTGGGTTCTCGGTCATCAACGACCGCACCACCAGTGAGCGCGGACGCGAACTGCACATGACGGCTCCCGGTGGTGGCGCGGCCATCATCCTGGTGTCCGCATCGGACCAGCACCGGGCCGGTTCCACCCACGGCGGGGCGCTTCAGGTGCGCGACATGCTGGATGCCGTTGAGCGTCTGGCGTACGCCGGCATCAACGTCACCATCACCGTGCGGCACCTCAACACCGAAGCCGGTGTGTGGGCAGAGTTCCACGATCACGATGGCAACGCCTGGATGCTGTGGCAGCCCGCCGAGCAGCCCCACGCCCTCATCGCGGCGTAGTCACACCCCACCCGACCGCGCGCACACCGCCAGGGGGCGGATCAGCCGGGTGTGCGGGAAAGCCGGGTGTCCTCCAGGCCCTCCCAGCGGGCACGGATACCCGTGGGGGCCACGCGCTCCACGCGTACTTCAGCAACCACACCGGCACCGGCCAGCGCCTCGCGCGCGGCGGCGGCCACATCGCTCGCCTTCAGGGCCTCAACCCACAGCAGCATGCTGGGGCCTGAACCCGACACGGTCACGCCCAGAAGTCCCGTGGTCGTCAATGCCTTCAGCGCGCCGAGCCCCGGGCACAACGGGCCGCGAAATGGCTCATGAAGGCGGTCCTGCATGAGGAACTCCGGGATCTCATCGAGGTATCCGCGCTCAAGTGTGAGAAGCAGCCCGGCGGTGGCAGAGATGCCGTTGGCCGCATCGGCAATGGGCACCTGCTGGGGCATCGCACCGCGGGCCTCGTCGGTGAACACCTTGTCCTCTGGGATGACCACCACCAGCGCGAGGCCATCGGGCGGCTGTATACGCAGCGCACGGGGACCGGGAACCAGCGCGGTGATGCCGCCGTCCAGACAGGCAGCGGCGTTATCGCCGTGCCCCTCAAACTCGATTGCGCGGGCCAGGATGTCGCTGGGCGACCAGCGAAGGTGCCCCAGGGCATTGGCGGCTACCAGACCGGCGCACACAGCGGCAGCGGATGATCCGAGGCCACGTCCAAACGGGATGCGGTTGTGGCAGGTGATCTCAAGGCCGTCAAGGCTGTCGATGCCACTGGCAAGCGCCCTGCAGAAGAGGTTGTCGGCGTTCTCGGGCACCTCGCCTGCGCCCTCGCCACTCACGTGCACCACGAGCGGGCCATCGCGGCGCACGATGAGCACCTCGTTTGACAGGTCGATGGCCAGTGCCAGCACGTCGAAGCCCGGGCCCAGGTTGGCGGATGTCGCCGGGGCCACGATGGTGAGCACCTCCTGATCAGCCATACAGCGCCTGCTCGGCGGCGGCGAAGCTGGCCGGAATGTCGATGACCTGTCCGCTCTGGGCGATTGCGGTGTCGGGATCCTTCAGGCCGTTGCCGGTAAGCACGCACACCACGCGCTCGCCCGCCTTCAGCCTGCCGGCGGCCTGTGCCTTGATGAGACCCGCCACGCTCGCGGCCGACGACGGTTCGCAGAACACGCCCTCGGTTGCGGCCAGCATGCGGTAGGCAGAGAGGATCTCGTCGTCGGTGACGCTGTCCACCTGGCCGCCGGAGTCGCGCATGGCATCCATCGCCTGATCGCCACGCACCGGGTCGCCGATGCGAATCGCCGTGGCCACCGTGTCGGGGTTCTTCACCACCGCGCCAGTCACGAGCGGGGCCGAGCCAGCTGCCTGAAACCCCATGAGGCGAGGAAGGCGCTGCGCCTTGCCCAGACCGTGGAATTGCTGAAAGCCCATCCAGTACGCCGAGATGTTGCCGGCGTTGCCGACAGGGATGCACAGCACGTCGGGGGCATCGCCCAAGGCGTCAATCACCTCGAAGGCACCGGTCTTCTGGCCCTCAAGGCGGTACGGGTTGAGTGAGTTGACCAGAGCAATGGGGTGCGTGTCGCTCATCTCGCGGACCAGACGCAGGGCATCGTCGAAGTTTCCATCGATTGCCAGCACCTTGGCGCCGTAGATGAGCGCCTGCGCCAGTTTGCCGAGCGCGATCTGGCCGCCGGGGATGATGACCGCGCAGGTGAGGCCGGCACGGGCGGCGTAGGCGGCGGCGGCAGCGGAGGTATTGCCGGTGCTCGCGCAGATGACGGCAGTGGCACCGTCCTCGACTGCCTTGGAGATGGCCAGGGTCATGCCCCGGTCCTTGAATGAGCCGGTGGGGTTGAGCCCCTCCAACTTCACGTGGATGTCGAGATCGAGACAGGCCGACAGCTTGGTGAGCGGCACCAGTGGCGTTGACCCCTCGCCCATGCTGATGACCGGCGTGGCGTCACTCACTGGCAGATACTCGCGGTAACGCTCGATAAGCGGCAGGTTGCGCTGCACGGTGATCACGCAGATGCCTGCCCGTCACCCACCACGTGGATGAGCACGGGCTCGTCACGCACTTCGGGCAGGGCGCGCAGGGCAGCCAAGGCCTCGGTCACCCGCGACTCCGGTCCGCGGTGCAGGATCATCACCAGGCGCGCGGCCTCGCCCTCACCGCGCTGCAGCACCGTGAGTATCGACACCCCACTGTCGCTGAGCACCGATGACACGCGGGCGAGCACGCCCGGCTTGTCGGCGACGTCGATGCGCAAGTAGAAGGCGCTGTCGAGCGACCCCTCCTGCGCCATGGGGCGCCCGGCATCCACCAGCGCTCCGCCCAGAAATGATCCGGGGTTGCTGCCGAGAATGGACAGCACGTCGCTCACCACGGCTGATGCCGTCTCGGTGCCACCGGCACCGGGGCCCACAAGCATGATCTGGCGCACCATCGACGACTCGAGAAGCACCGCGTTGTCGGCGCCGTTGATGGCGGCCAGCGGGTGGTCACCGGGTACCAGCGCCGGGTGCACGCGCACCGACACCGCACCGTCAACAAGGCGCGCGACACCCAGCAACTTGGTGACGAACCCGAGCTCGTGGGCGATGTCAACGTCATCACCCTGCAGTTGGTCGATGCCCACGTGCGGCACGTCGTCAATCGACACGCGGGTGTGAAACGCAATGGACGACAGGATCGCCATCTTGGCTGCCGCGTCGCCGCCACCGACGTCCTCGGTGGGATCGGCCTCGGCGTAGCCCAAATCCTGCGCCTGCGTGAGCGCGTCGGCATAGGGCATGCCGCTCTTACGCATCTCGGTGAGGATGTAATTGGTGGTGCCGTTGACGATGCCCATGACCGACTCGATCTCGGCGGCCAGCAGCGACTCGCGCAGCACCTTGATGACGGGGATGGCAGCGCACACCGACGCCTCGAACCGCAGTTCGCTGCCACCCTCTTCGGCAGCGGCGAGAAGCTCAGGGGCATGCCGTGCCAGCAGCTGCTTGTTGGCGGTCACCACGGAGGTACCGCTGCGAAGCGCCTGGATGAGCCACTCGCGGGTGGGCTCCACGCCGCCCATCACCTCGATGATGATGTCCAGGTCAGGGTTGCCCAGCACGGCCTGCGGATCGGTGGTGATGGACGACGGATCGATACCGGGGCGGTCCAGCGAGGCATCACGCACCAGCACGGGGCCTATCTCGATGCGGTGGCCGGTTGCGCGCTCGATGGTGTCGGCCGTATCGCGAATGATTCGCGCCACGCCCTGCCCCACCGTGCCGCCGCCCAGCATGCCGATTCGCACGATGTCGCTCATGCATCCCTCGAGACGAGCTCGCCGTAGGTCTCACGGCGCACCACCACGGTGGCCTCGCCATTGTCCACAAACACCACGGCGGGGCGGGTGACGCCGTTGTAGTTACTGGCCATTGCCACACCGTAGGCGCCGGTGGCGGGGAGGCACACCAGATTGCCGGCCTCGAGGTGCGGCAGGTCGATCTCCTTGATGAGCACGTCGCCGCTTTCGCAGTGCTTGCCGACCAGGCGCACGTGCTCGGAGCCCTCGGCCTCGGGGCGCTCGGGAAGGATGGCCTCATATACGGCGCCGTAGAGCATGGGCCGCATGAGGTCGCTCATGCCGCCATCGACCGCCACGTAGCGACGCACGCCGGGGATGTCCTTGGTACCGGTCACGCGGTACACGGTGACACCGGCGCGGCCCACAATGCTGCGGCCGGGCTCCACCATCACGCGCGGGCGCTCGAGGCCAGCGGCGTCCCACTCCGAAAATACGGCGTCCATGACAGTGTCGGCGTACTCCTCCACCGACGGCGGATCGTCGGCGCGGCCGTATGCGATGCCCAGGCCACCGCCCATGTCCATGATGTCCAGACCCTCGCGGCCGACCTCCTTCACGAAGGCGGCGAGCAGTTGGGCGGCCACCGGATACGCACCGATCTCGAAGATCTGGGATCCGATGTGGCAGTGCAGGCCCACGATGTTCACGTGCGTGGCGGCGCGACAGGCGGCGACGGCCGCGGCGGCGAGGCCCCCCTCCAGAGAGAACCCGAACTTACTGTCGAGCTGACCAGTGGAGATGTATTCGTGGGTGGAGGGCTTGACGCCCGGGGTCACGCGGATGAGCACGTCCTGCACCACGCCACGCTCACCGGCAATGCGGTTGAGCAACGAGATCTCATTGAGGCTGTCGCACACCAGCAGCCCCACGCGGGCTTCGAGGGCCTCGTTGATCTCCTTCGCGTCCTTCGCATTGCCGTGCATCACGATCTTCTGCGGCGGAAACCCCGCGTGCAGGGCCATGAACAACTCGCCGCCCGAGGCGACGTCCACGCGCAGGTCCTCCTCATGCACCATGCGAAGCACCGCCTGGGCCCAGAAGGCCTTGCTGGCGTAGATCACCTCGGCGTGCGGGTCGTGGGCGCGGAACGCCTGCAAGTAGCGCTGCATGGTGTCGCGAAGTGCCCCGGCGTCGTAGACCACAAGCGGAGTTCCGTGCTCCTCGGCGAGCACGACCACGTCGCATCCACCGATGGACAGATGGCCGTCGGCAGTGGTGGCCGCAGAGGGCGGCAGGACGTTGGAAAGTGGCTGCATAAGCCGCAGGACGCTAGCAAAGGCGGCACCCCGGGACGGGCACGCCACGGCGGTACGCTGGCCCCCTCATGCCCCATGTCACCGAGCAGATCACCATCACATCGCGTGACGGCCTCGCCGTCAGCGCCCTCCTCATGCCCGGGGCCCCCGGCGCGCCGGGCGTGGTGGTGCTGCATGGCGCCGGCAGCAGCAAGGAGAACCACCTCGACTTCGCCGATCGTGTGGCCGATGCCGGCATGTGGGCGCTGATACCCGACCTGCGCGGGCACGGCGATACTGGCGGCGCGATGGATGCTGGAATGCCGGGTGACGTATTGGCCTGCCTCGACGAGCTCCACACCCGGGGCGCCGGGGCGCTGGGCCTGCGGGGATCATCCATGGGCGGGTTCCTGGCCCTGAACGCGGCGGCGGTCCATCCCGGGGTGCGGGCGGTGGTGGCAATCTGCCCCGCCCAGGCCGAGTCACTTGCCCGCCTGCTCGCGCAGGACTGGCCCCGTGGCCTCCCCCTCGACGACGGCGTGTGGCGCACCGACGGCGTGGCCCGGGGCTTCTGGCACGCGCGAGATGACGAGACCGTGCCATGGAGCGAGACGTTGCGTCTGTACTCCCGCGTGCAGCAGCCGAAGCACCTGCGGGTGAAAATGGGAGGCGACCACCGAAGCTTGCAGCACGACCCCAACGTGCAGGCCGACACCATCCAATTCCTCCTCGAACACCTTCACGCGTAACCCCCAGTGATGCCCCCGCCCACGGGGTCAGACCCCGGTGGGGGTCAGTCCCCGGTGGGGGTCAGTCCCCGGTGGGGGTCAGTCCCCGGTGGGGGTCAGTCGCTGTGTCATAAGTCGCGCGGGGCCCTTCGACCTGCACGAAAGGCAGTTCCGAAGCCAGATTTCGTACGGGGGTGGGCCTTCGGGCGGGGACAGTCCCCGCGTCAGAAGTCGCGCGGGGGGTGGCGGAAGTCGCGCGGTTGGGGTCAGTCCCCGGTGGGGGTCAGTCGCTGTGTCATAAAGCGCGCGAGGGGTGGCGGGGGTGAGAAGCCCTGCAAAAAAGCGTGAGGGCCTGGGTGCGGAATGGTCCGCGCCCAGGCCCTCAGGACGGTGACGGCAGTGGAGTTGCGAGGGAGCGAGGTTGCTCGGCCCCCCGGCTGCAGCTGCTCATCAGGGGAGTCGCTCCCTAGCTACCGCCACCTGCGCAACTATGGTCAACGTTTATTTGGACCACCTCCCTTCAGCGTTAGAGGTGATACTAGGACTCGT
The DNA here is from genome assembly GCA_947475125.1 of Actinomycetota bacterium. Lineage (GTDB taxonomy): Bacteria > Actinomycetota > Thermoleophilia > Miltoncostaeales > Miltoncostaeaceae > SYFI01. Next base: position 1,250 of record CANJMX010000043.1, on the reverse strand, counting down.
TGAGGACGTCTCGCAGTGCGTTCAGCGCGTTCGTGAGCTCATCGCCCGTGATCACCAATGGCGGAAGGAACCTGACGGTGGTGGCGCTGGTGTTGTTCACCAGGAATCCACGCTCCAACATCGCCAGCACCACGTCGGCCCCGCGGGGCTCAGCAAGCTCGATTGCGCACATCAGGCCACGACCACGCGCCTCAATCGCCAGGCCGTCGTCCACCAGACCCTGAAGGCCGGCAAGGAAGCACGCGCCCTCTGTGCGCACATGCTGCTGCAATGCCGGGTCGCCGAGCACCTTTGCAGCGGCTAGTGCCGACGCGCATGCGAGCGGGCTGCCCGCGAATGTTGACCCGTGATCGCCGGGCTGGAATACCGCGTCAATGCCCGGCCTCGCCGTGACTGCTCCAATTGGGAACCCGCCGCCGAGACTCTTGGCCAAGCACATGACGTCGGGCTCAATGCCGGCGTCCTGATAGGCGTACAGCGGCCCGGTACGCGACATGCCCGTCTGGATCTCGTCCACGATCAAGAGGGCGCCGCGCTCGTCAGCCAACTGACGCGCCAAGCGCACGAAGTCGTCGTCGAGCGGATACACGCCGCACTCGCCCTGCACGATCTCAATGGCGATGGCGCAGGTCTTCTCGCTCACCGCCGCGCGCAGGGCGTCCTTGTCGTTACGCGGCACGTACCGGGCACCCGGCATCAAGGGCCGGAAGGCCTCCTGCTTGCCCGGCTGCCCGGTGAGCGCCAGCGCTCCCATGGTGCGCCCATGAAAGCTGTCCTCAAGCGACACAAACTCTGTGCGATCAGGGCCACCGTGCTTGCGCGCCAACTTGATGGCGGCCTCCGAGGCCTCGGCGCCGGAGTTGCAGAAGAACACCCGGCCGCCCATGGAGGTGTCGCGGATCCACTCGGCAAGCTCCACCATGGGCTCGGTGTAATAGAGGTTGGAGGTGTTGATGAGCGTGCCGGCCTGCTCGCGGATGGCCGCCACCACATCGGGGTGGCAGTGCCCGGCGTTGATCATCGAGATACCCGACATCAGGTCGAGGTAGCCGCGGCCCTCAGGGTCAAAGAGCCACGCGCCCTCGCCCCGCACAAACTCCACGGGGTAGCGCCCGTAGTTACTCATGAGCGCCGCCTGCTCGCGCGCAATCATCTCCGGGCGGATCACGCCCGGGTGACCATCGTGCCGAGACCCTCCTCGGTGAACAGCTCCATGATCACCGAGTGCGGCACACGGCCGTCAACGATCT
>CANJMX010000042.1 GCA_947475125.1 Actinomycetota bacterium | reverse complement strand
GCGAAGGTGCAGTGTGCGCGCGGCCTTTGATCCGTTGGTGGTGTACTCGCCCATCTCGTAGGTGATGGCCGGGCGCGGCACGCCGATGGCGTCGGTCTCGGTGGCGAGGGTGACGCGGTTGGTGGCGAGTGGCTCCTGCTCCACGCAGCTGGCGATGAGCGCCTGGCGCAGTATCTGGTCTGTGAAGTCGGCGAATCCCGCGGTGCCGATGTCGTTCTTCTTGGCCCACTCAGCCACCTGCGCGGTGGGGTCGCCCATCATGTAGGTCCAGCCGTCGTTGTGCACCTCGGGGCGAAATGCTGAGTACTGCGAACGGAATGCACCGTCGCGCACCTGGTCGATACCGCTCGTCGATCCAGGCCCCCGGTATGGGTAGGTGCGTTGGGGCAGCACGCCCCAAGCCAGCTGCACCGGGTGATCCATAAGAAACCTGCCCACCATGTCGGTGGCGTTGCCGAGCCCCTGGGGCTGCTGGTCGCTCGTGGACATGAGCATGAGCTTGGCGGCCTCAATTGCACTGGCGGCGATCACCACCGTGTGTGAGGTGATGGTGATGGGGTCGCCACCTGACGGCCGGTAGGTCACCGTGGCTGTGCCGGGCTGCACCTGCACGTTCACCACCACTGCCGACGGGATGAACGTGGCACCCGCGGCCTGCGCCTTCTTCACATGCACGGTGCCATCGTACTTGGCACCGATGGGGCAGATGGGCACACACGATGAGTTGCCACAGCAGGCCGGGCGGCCGTCGCGCTGCACGCTGTTGCGGGCCTGCGGCGTCGAGTTGACGGCCAGGCCGATGGTGGCGGCGCCCTTCTTGAACACCTTGTCCATGTACGACAGGGGGATGGGCGGCATGGGGTAGGGCGTTGAGCGCGGGGATCCGAGCAGCGGGGTGTCCTCACCCGACACTCCAATGGCATCCTCGGCCTTGCCGTACCAAGGCTCAAGCTCGTTGTACGTGATGGGCCAGTCGGCGCCGTGGCCAAACTCGGTCTTCATGCGAAAGTCGTTGGGCACAAACCTGAGTGCGGTGCCCAGCCAGTGCCAGGTGGCGCCGCCCACGCGTCGCTCGTAGTTGCTGCGAAAGCCCCAGCCCTCTTGCACGTAGTAGTCGGCGGGGTTCACGGTGCCTGCGCGCGGCGCGTACGACACGTCGGGGTACGCGGCCTCGGGCACGCGTACCGGTGATGCGCGGAAGTCGTCCACCGCCTGCGTGCGATCCTGCAGGGGGCCCGACTCGAGCACCAGTACCTTCACGCCCTTCTTGGCCAGGCCGTCGGCCACCATGGCGCCCGACACGCCGGCGCCCACGATGATCACATCGGCATCGTGCTGCGTGCTCATGTGGCCTTCTCTCCAGGTGCGCCCCACGACCCGGTGGCGCCGTAGCACTCGGTGAACTCATGCACCTTGGTAAATACCAGGGCGTCGCCGAATGCCACCACCGTGGTGCTGCCGCCCTTCGCGGAAACCATTCCGCTCCACCAGGCACCGGCGATGGCGCGCATGCACTCGTCGGCGCCGGGCATTTTGGTGGCGCCCATGCGCTCAAGGTCGCTCATCGACATCGGCGCACCCTCGGTGCCGAACGCCGTGGCCACGAATGCATTGGGAGAGAGCTGAAGCCCTGCGGCCTCGAGCGCGGTGAGGTAGGCCGCTGCGGGTGCCGCGGGCAGGTCGCTCACGCCGGTGAGGATTCGCGACACGGTGACGAAGTGCGCCACCTGTGTGGAGCTGGGGGCCGCCGTGCTGCTGCTGCCGCCTGTGCCGCAGCCCACGAGATACAGACTCACCGTGCCGAGCGCCGCAGTGGCCACGAACGTGCGGCGCGTGAGGCGTCGACCGGTGGGGTCGGGGCTCTCAGATGGCTGGGGGGGCGCCGTGCTCATGGCAGCACAATACCCGGAGGCATCTGAGCAGGGTCCGATGTATCAAGTTCGCCCCGCCGGCCGGACCCCCGTAGGCCAGCCAGCGGGGCGCCATCGCCGCAGAACCCCCCCGAGTCCTTGCGGCGACGCGCGCTCGGGCCGAAGCCCGAGGCGGTTGTCCGCGTTACTCCGCGGTCATGCGGTTGCCCCACGGCGCGGCCATCTGGAGGCGCGAAGCGGAGCGGGTGCTGCGGGGGATGGGGGCATTGATGTTCCGGTGTGGAAGGTGGCGACGGACATCAATTCGACCGTCGCTGTGCACCCTAGTCCTAGTTCGCCACGCCACGTCCCCCCGGGCCTCCATCAGGCACCGGGGGGCGTGGCGATACGCAGCGTCTAGCGGTGCCCGCCGCGGCGCACGAGGCGCCTCAGCGCGGCCTGATCCCAGCCGTTCATGAAGTCGGCGTGCAGGCCAGCGGTGCTGCCCGACGACAGGGTGAACGCGTGGGCCTGGCCATCACTGGGCCAGTAGGTCTCCATCTTCAGTTCCGAAACCGTGACCGGGTGGTCGGTGGGGCAGCCCGCCCCGGCGACCGCGTAGACCACGTGCGACTGGTCGGTCGAACTCAGGTTCTTGCCGTCCCAGCAATTGGGGAAGGTGACGACCCCGATGATGTCCTCGTCGACTGCGCACGTGGGCGGCGACACCTGCAGGGCGGTGCCCGGAGCGTCGAACTCGCAGCGGAATCCCGCGTGGTCCTGCTGGGTGGTTGCGGTCTTGTCGCCGGCGATCATGGTGAGCCCGGCGGGGAAGGCACGCACGCGGCGCTCGCCACGGGGCGTGCGGTACGAGATCCTGGCCTCGTCGGGCGTGATCTCAGTGCCGTCGGCCTCGAGGGCCGGCACCCAGTACGCCGAGCCGTCGGTGGTGCGGTCGCACGAGGTTGATGTGCGGGTTGCATTGGCAGCGACGAGGCTGGTGGTGGTGGAGTCGGGCGCGATGCTGGTGTTGCCGAAGAACTGGTGGTTGTGGCCGACCATGTCGGTTCCGGGGAACACGATGGGGTCGAACATGCCCGACTTCACGAAGTCACAGGTAACCCGGAACTGGCGACCACGACCGTGGCCCCGGTCATCACCGGTGCCATGCGTATCGGGTGCACCCTTGTGGCCCAGTGAGTCCTCTGGGCCCTGTGCACCGTGGGCGCCAGAGTCATCCGGCGGCTCCAGGGTGGCGCCAACGCCAACGTGGTCGGCGTGATTGGCGTGGTCCGGCTGCGCCAGCGGATTGCCGACGGGCTGCTGATGGTGGCCGGTGGGCAGCGCAGGAGGACCGCCGCCAGCGGCCAGCAGTGGCGCTGCCACGAGCGCGCTGGCTCCGGCGGTGACCGCGATGAGTGCTGCGGTGATGCGGGTGGAACGAGATGACATGACTTCGGCTCCTTGGTTGCTCAGGTGGGTGGAGCCAACCCGGCACCTGTAAGCGATCTATGTGCCGCCCTTTGCCGAAAGGCAAGGATCCCGTGCGGTCTTTCAGATACCGGTGTTGTCGTCCTCGGGCATTGCGATGCCGAGGTTGAAGTAGCGCCAGCGCATGGCGACATCCGACACGCCGAACTGCGCGGCGGCAGCGATGACGCTCGCGCCGGTGGCTGCCACCAAGTGCACCTGGGTCTCGGGCATCAGGAGTGACGCGGCGAAGTTGTTGGCCTCGCGCTCCATCTCCTTGTCCACTTCGTCGGTCATGTCTGCGTCGCGGCAGAGGATGGGATGGGGAGAGGTGATCCTGCCCTCGTCGCACTGGCACACCCAGTGGCCGATTTCGTGCGCGATGGTGAAGCGTCGGCGCCCCTCGTTCTCGCTGGCCTCGCGTGCGTTCACATACACGCGCATGGTCTCGGGCACGAGCAGCCCCGACACCTCGATGTCGTCGGTCTCGGTAACCATGAGGCCGAGCAGATCGGACGCCACGCTGTCCACTGGCACCGGGTGCTGCGGCACGTCAAAGGCCGCGGCGAATCTGGTGAGGAGATCGGCCGCACGGGGATCCGAGGTGCGGCGATCGCGGGTCATCCAGGCCCACCGGTAAACAGATCGTCCACCTCGTCCGGCTCTCCAGGAGACGACATCAGGGGGATGGGCTGCTCACCGAGATCGTCGGGACCGGCCTGGCGGGCGAACACAGCAACGCCCGCTCCCCGGTCGGATGGTCCGGGCCCCTTGAGCATGAGTGACGATCGGGCAACGCCCAGGGCGCTGGCAAGGGCGTCGAAGACCCTGTCGCGGATCCCTGCCAGGGGGAGCTGACCGGTTTCGAGGTCGTGGTAGTACTCGGCCACGCGGGGTTCCTTATCGGGCGGCACGCCGAGCGATTCGCGCAGTTGGTGCACCACGGCGTCGCGGGTGAGCCCTTTTGATCCCCGCAGCGCGATGAGGGGCTGCTCGCCGCGCAGCATCGCCTGCACCATCACCAGGGTTTCGGGGGCGGGGTCGGGCGGCGGCTCCTCGGCCAACACCATGCGAATGCGTTGGCCCAGTTCGTCGCGGTCGGCCTCGGGCACGCGGCTGATGATCTCCGCGACGTCCGGGCGCTCTCCGGCAAGGTACGACGTGCGGAATGCGTCCACTATGTGGTCGAGGCTCATGCGCCGTCCTCGGCGATCAGCTGCAGCAGGCGCTGCTTGGCGCGGTGGTGGATCTGATGCGCGTTGTTTGCGGCGATCTCCATCACCTCGGCAACCTCCGACAGGGTCATGCCCTCCAGGTAGTGCAGCGTCATCAACTGCGCCTCGCGTTGCGGAAGGCGCGCGAAGAGCTGCGCGACGTCGTCATCCTGACCGATCTCGTCAATCTCGCGCCGTGGCCTGTCGTCCACCAGATCCTGGTGGTCATCATCACCCATCGCTGCTTCCCGCTCGCCGAGCTTGGCCTGCCCTTCAACGTAGCCACGGGTTGTCCAGCCGGCGATGTTGAAGATGGCCGCTCCAAACGGAAGCCGGTACTCCTTGCCCCTCCCGAGTTCTCCGGTGACGCGCAGAAACACTTGCTGCCGGATCTCCTCGGCCTCTCCGCCGTGCACTCGTGCGGTGGCACGGATCCAGCCGAGGACGGGCTCCCAGTAGAGGGCGAACAGCCGGTCCAGGTCTCCCTGCGCGAGTAAGTCGCGATCACGTGTATCTGATTCATCACGAGAGAGGCTCGTCGGGTTGGCCCTTTCCTTACGCCCGGGGGTCTGGCAGAGCGTACGTCTTTACAGAGACGACACACACGGCACAGACATGACACGGCGACTGACCCCCACCGGGGACTGACCCCATCCGTTCAACGGTTGCGCATCGTGTGGCAGAGATGGCACGGCGACTGACCCCTCTGGGGGTCTGACACCGCGCCCACCCGTCACACATCGTGCGACAGAAACGACATTGCTACGGGCGCTCAGGGGGCCTCGCCCCAACTTGTGCACTGCCGCGCGGGTTGTGACAGAGACAACACGGCGACTGACCCCACCCGGGGACTGACCCCACCCGGGGACTGACCCCACCCGGGGACTGACCCCGTTGGGGCGTAAGGGGTGGGTTGGTGGTGCCTGACTTCTGGGTGTTGAACCACGTCAGGAGATTGAGTTATGAGCACTGCCACCACTCGCACGCACGCCTTCGGCGCCGGGGAGCCGGTCACCCACCGGGGTATCACCGTCGTGCCGCTGTACCCGGTAGCTGAGCCGGTTGCCGCGTACATCACCCTTGCCGAAGCCATTGCGCTCGGGCTTTCGATTACCGAGGTTGATGAGGATGGAGTGGTGGGGGAGTTGCTGGTCGCGAATCCCACGCCGCACCGGGTGCTGATGTACGACGGCGAAGAACTGGAAGGCGCCAAGCAGAACCGCATCCTCAACGTGTCGGTGCTCGTGGAGGCCGGCAGCACGCTGGTCGTTCCGGTGTCATGCGTCGAGGCCGGCCGCTGGAACTACGACGCCGACGGCGATGGCGACCAGAATCGGGTATTCAGCGCCATCAGTCGCACCAGCTCCCCGCGGGTGCGGAGGGCCAAAGAGGAGCATCTGCGCTCGGCGCCGCTGGCCCGCGGAGTCGCACAGTCGGCCGTGTGGAGCGCCGTTGACGACACCCACGAGGAGAGAGGCAGCTCGTCGCCCACTGCGGCGTACTCCGACGCCGTGCGCCACGTGCAGCCCGACCTCGACGAGCTGGTGGGCCAGTTCCCGCTGCGCCCCGGCCAGTGCGGGGTTCTGCTGGGCTACGCCGGTGCGGTGGTGTGCATGGATGCCGTGTCGCGGGCCGAGGCATACGAGGGCCTGCATCAGGCGCTGGTTGCCGGTTACATCATGGATGCCCTGTCGTTTGTGGACGGCAAGGGCATCGGTAAGGGGGAGGCCGATGACTTCCTTGAAGCGGTATCGGCCGCAGATGTCACACGGCGACCGTCGGCGGGTCTGGGCGACGACCTGCGCCTGAGCGCGCAGGCGGCCACCGGGTCGGGCCTGGAGTTGAGCGGCGAGGTCATCCAGATGACCGCGTACCCCACCGATTCCGATGGTGGACGTGCACGCAGCATGCAGCACGCGCCGCGGATCGCACGCCCCACACGCAGGCGCGCTGCGTAACGGCGGCTCCGGCCATCTCCCGGCAAAGACGGGGGATGGCCGGCCCGACTGCGGAAGAGCCCAGCGGCGGCCTGCGCCAGACGGCGATCAGCCGCGATGGAAGAGTCGTCGCCAAGGTCCGTCAGGTACTGGACCCCGGCTCGACAAAACCTCACCGTGCGGCCTGTTCCAATAGCGGCGTATGCGGTTTATCATTTCCGTTGAAGCCCCGATGGTGGGGCGCTCTTAGAACGAAAACGCAATTATTCAGACACCGCTTCTCGTGTGCTCGGTCCTCATTCCGAGGAGCCGTTCTGCGGGAGGGATGAACCGCCGTCAAGGAGTTCCGGTGAGCCCGAGGTGGTATCGCGTCGCCGATGAACTGCGTGCCATTGCGGCCGACAGGTCGTTGGCGGCGGCACACGAGCCCGTTCTGAACGAGGAACTTCTGCTGCGCCGCGAGGTCGCACTCCTCAACAGCGCTGCGGCTCTGGCGTCATCCGGACATCCTGATGTCGATATCGACGGCGGGATTCCGACACATGAGGTCGTTGAGGGCAGTGGCCTTACCTTTTGGGGAATGAGCGCCGATGGTGAGGTTGCGCTCAGAGCTCTGGCTGCCGACCCATCGGTCGACCCAGAGGCCCTCGACCCGCATGTTGTCCTCGAAGCCATCCTCGGGGTGACCCCCGGGGACTGACGCGTTAGTCGTCGTCGCGGTCGGGATCATGGTGGCCCACTGCGCCCGGGGCCGGGACTCGGCCCGGGTCCACGAGCGGCTCACGGGCTGCCAGTCCCGGCGATGGCTGGCCCTCGGCAATCCGCTTTGCGCTCAGCGACCCGATGGCCGAAGCCTCGGCCCCCGATTGAAGCACCGCCAGGTTTGCGAAAACGCCGATGGCCGCCACGGCGAGCACGGCCACCACGGCCAGTGCCCAGCGTGCCGGTCGGGCGATCCTCATCACTCGCGATCACCCGAAGGCATCGTGAACTCCCGCGTGTGGCCTGATGCGTCGTCGTACAGCGGAGGCAGCGGCGGAAGTTCCACGTGCACCGGAGTGGGCTCGGGAACGGCCTCCACGTGCACGGGGCGGTGGGCCCGCTCACTGGCCGCCCGCGCCGCCCTGCGCCGCTTGAGCGGGGCGTTGGGCCCGGACAGAAACCTGCGAGCCGCGACGCCGGCGACCAAGCCGGTTGACGCGATGTAGATGGCCAGCATCCAGGGCAGACCACTGTCGGTGCCGGTCATGAGGCCGTGCACCGTGGCGCCGATGAATGCCGCGTAGCTGGCGAAGTGAATGGCCTTCCACGTACGGGCCTTGAAGTGCTTACGGGCACCGGCCGTGGCCGAGACGATGAGCATGAGCCACAGGGTGACCACTCCGAACCCGGTCCACAGGGTGCGGTATGTCGCCGACCCCGGCACGATCAGGTCGAGCCAGCCGGTGTGCACAAAGGTGTCCATCACCAGGCCGAGCCCGTGCAGCCCCACCATGAGGAGCGCCAGAATGGCGAGCACCTTGTGCCACTCCATGCGGGCGATGGGCGACGCCATGCGTTGCATGAGGCGGCTGTGCAGAAACACGCCAGCCACCATGCTGGCCGTCAGCAGCACGTAGGCCATCACGCCAGATGAGCGGGCGAGAATCCACCAGAACGAGACATTGCTCATACGAGGCCGCCGACGCTGGTCGTGTGGCCGTCAGATCCAACGAGCACGGTGGGCATTCCCATGCGATCGGCTTCCTCAGTTGCGGCACTCGCGCCAGATACCAAGAGGGCCGTGGCCCATACCTCGGCGTGTGCGGCATCTTCGGCGATCGCCGTCACCCGCACCAGATCGGTGGTACTTGGGCGCCCGGTGACCGGGTCGATTACGTGGTGCATCTGCTCACCACCGCGGCGCCAGCGGCGTCGGTCGGTGCCAGAAGTCGCCATGCCACCCCGGGTGAGGCCGATGGTGGCGGTGTCGCCACCGTGCTCCACCTCGATGGGCCACGGCTCGCCGTCCAGCGATCCGCGCACCGCGATGTCGCCTCCCATACTCACCAGGCAGGATCCCGCCATACCCAGAATATCCGCTGCCCGGTCGGCGGCCCAGCCCTTGGCGATGCCACCAAGGTCGAGCGCCACGCCCGCGCCAAGGGTGATGCGCCCGGTTCCGGGGTCGGCAACTACTTCGCCGCCTCCGGGCTGTGGGGCACCCGCGTCGGGTCCGTCGGCCGGGATGTCGGCGAGCGTGCGGTCGTAGCCGGCAGCAATCATCGCCGCGTGCACCGTGGGGTCAAAGCGCCCGCCGGTGGCATCACGCATTGCAAGCGCCAGCGTGACGATGCGCATGAGGTCGGGCGACACCTCGAGCGTGCCGGCCGCGTTGAGGCGCGACAGTTCGGAGTCGTGGCGAAAGCGGCTCGCGACATCCTCGATGCGCGCAATCTCGCGCTCGGCACCGGCGAGGGCCTCTTCGGCCTCGTCGGCATCCACGGCGGGTACCAGCAGCAGTTCCACGTCGGTTCCCATTGCTCGAAATTCGCGTCGAAGCATCACGACGCGCCCGAGCTCGCAACCGGTGGTGATGGCACGTAGGTGGCCTGCGGTGACGACTGGGAGTAGCTCGGCGAACTGCTTGACGCTGCTGCTGCTGCGGCCTGCTGGCTGCGCTGCGCCTGGATACGCGAGTTGATCGCGTTGATCTGCTCAATCTCCTGATTGCGCTCGGTCAGCGCCAACTTGTACTGATCCCATACGGCCGCGTGCTCCTCGTTGAGGATCGTCGCGTCGCGTGCCAGCACCTTCTCCCGCTGCTGCAGCGATGCCAGCGTGGGGTCGGGCGGCCGGGTTGTGTGCGGGTACGGATTGGCCGCGAATGCCACGCCAACGGCGGTCATTGCCAGCAGGCTGCCGCCGATTGCCGTCCGTCGCACCATCTTCTTCGATTGTTCAGTCGTCCGCATGTCCGCCTCCATTGCTCTCTGCACCCTCGTGCTCGTAGTCGTCATCCTCGCCTGATCCCTGTGCACCACCGGGCGATGATGAGGACCTCGCCACCGGCTGGGATGTGTTGGGAAGGGTGCGCGCCACCGGAGCGCCGCTGGTCGGCTGGTTCGCCGTTGCCTGGGCTGCGCCGGCTGCCCCCGTGCCCGCCGCCGACGTCAGTCGCTCAGGGACGTCAGGCAGTGCCGGCGGCACGTCGTTGGCCAGAACGCGCAGGCGCGTCTCCAGGCGGTCCGCAGCCGCGGTGCGCTTCGTGAGCTGGGCATTGCTGATGTGAGGCCCGTCAGGTCCCAGAGGTACCGCGCGCACCACCATCATGGCCAGCACAAGCGCGATGGCGGCGATGAGGCCGCTTACCGCAATGGTGAGTCCCTTGGTGGTCACTCGATGAACCCCTTCGTCGACAACTGACAGGTACACCATAGGAATGCACCTGTGAAGGAGTTCGAAGCAGCGTCTTCACATACTGCCTGCGAAGGGTAAGGATTCGTCAAAGGTCCTGCACATTCCTTACTTGGGGGCGATACTGAACCCATGAGACTGCTGATCGTTGAGGATGAAGACTCCATCGCCATCCCGTTGGCCGACGGCCTGCGCCGCGAAGGCTTCGAGGTCGAGCGCGTGGCGACGGGTGCACAGGCCCTCGCCGCACCCGAGCCCGACCTCATCCTGTTGGACCTGCGCCTGCCCGATATGGACGGCTATTCCGTGGCCCGGGAGTGGCGTACCCGCAGCCGAGTGCCCATCATCATGGTCACCGCCCGGGGCGAAGAAGTCGACCGTGTCGTGGGCCTTGAGATCGGTGCTGACGACTACGTGGTAAAGCCGTTCGGTTTGCGCGAATTGATTGCGAGAATCAATGCCGTCATGCGCCGCAGTGGGGATTCCGGGGCTGTGGATGAGGTGCCTGACGAGATGTCTTCGG
>CANJMX010000041.1 GCA_947475125.1 Actinomycetota bacterium | reverse complement strand
TTCTTCGGCCACGGGTGGGCCGGGGTGGGCACAGCCGCCAATGGCCTGTTCCAGACAGCCACCGGCCCGTCAAAGGGGACGTGGGATGCGGGCATGCTCGACTACCGCGACCTCGCCGCCAACTATGTCGGAGCGGCCGGCTGGACCAGGTACTGGAACGACACAGCGAAGTCGCCGTACCTGTGGAACGCATCTACCAAGACCTTCATCAGCTACGACGACCCGGAGAGCATCCGCACCAAGGCGTCGTGGGCCAATTCCCAGGGTCTGGGTGGCGTGATGTTCTGGGACCTGTCGGGCGACACTCCGTCGCACGATCTGGTGAACGCCGTCAATGCCGGACTCGGGGCAACACCGACACCAACGCCAACACCGACGCCAACACCGACCCCGACGCCAACGCCAACACCGACACCGCCGCCGTCGCCGGGGACCAACCTGGTGGTGAGCCAGACCGTCGCCTCCGACTGGGGCGATGGGTACTGCAAGGACGTACGCGTCACCAACAACGGGTCGGCAGCCGTCACGTGGACAGTGCCCGTACCCGTGGAGGGCATGGTGAGCACGCTGTGGTCTGCAAAGGCCGCGAATGGCGCGACCACCGGCACCCTTCAGATGAGCGGCGAGTCATGGAACTCGACGCTGGCGGCAGGGGCGTCAACCACCTTCGGATACTGCGGAATGCGTATGGGCACGCCGGCGCCTGCGCCGACTCCGGCTCCCACGCCGGCACCAACGCCGCCTCCCGCACCGACACCCACACCGGTGCCGGTTCCGACTCCGGTCGGCAATGCGGCGTTCGCACTCACCATCACGTCAGACTGGGCCTCCGGGTTCTGCACTGACGTGAAGGTGACCACCACGTCAGCCTCGCCCATTACGTGGCAGGGGCAGTTGGCGATCGGTGGCACGACCACGAGCCTGTGGAACGCCGTGGCCAACGGTACGTCGGGCACCGTGACGGTGAAGGGTGAGGCCTGGAACCCCACGGTGTCGGCATCGTCGCCAACCACGTTCGGCTACTGCGCCGACCGTCCGGTGTCGTCAGTGGCGGCATCGATGCCGGTGATCACGGCGGCCGCGGTCGCGGGAGTCCCTGCCGCTCCATCCGTGGCGAAGGCGAAGACAGTGACCAAGATGAAGGTGGTCACCAAGGCAAAGAGCAGGGTGAGGGTGCAGAACCGGCCGACGAGGGTCGCCGCGCACCACCACTAGCAACCTCACGAAGTCGGCCACCCCCGGGCAGCCGGGGTGGCCGACCGGTCATGGGGCACCGCCCGCGGACTTCGTCCACACTCCTTCCCTGTGAATGTTCCCCTTTGGGCTTGGGCCGCGCTGGTCGCCGCCACAATCATCGTCATCGCGCTCGATCTACTGGTCATCTCGAAGGCCGGGAAAGAGATGCGCGTACGTACCGCGCTTCTCTGGACGGCCTTCTGGCTGACAGTCGGGGTTGGCTTCGGGTTTGTCGTGGGGGCGGTCTGGGGATCGCGATACGCAGGGGAGTACTGGTCGGGCTTCTTGCTCGAGTACTCGCTGTCGATGGACAACGTGTTTGTGTTCATCGTGCTGTTCGGGTTCTTTGCCACCCCGCAGGTGGCCCGCCTGCGCGTGCTCACGGTGGGCATTCTCCTGGCCCTCGCCCTGCGTCTGGCAGCGATCCTTGTGGGGGGCGTGCTCATTACCCGTGCCTCATGGGTGCTCTATTTCTTCGGTGCGTTCCTGCTGTGGACCGCCTGGCGCCTGGTCGCCCATGCAGACGACCCCGCAGACCCCGAGCATTCCAAGGTGCTCAAGTATCTCAAGCGGCATCTGCCACTGACAGGCACCTACGAGGGTGCCAACTACGTTGTGCGGCGTGGCGGCAAACGTGTGGTCACCACGCTGGGGCTGGTGCTCATCATGCTGGCCGGTACGGACCTGGTGTTCGCGCTCGACTCCATTCCCGCCGCCTTCGGGGTGACCAAGGAGCCGTTCCTTGTGTTCGCAGTCAATGCGTTCGCACTGCTCGGGCTCAGGTCGCTCTATTTCGTGCTCGAGGGCATGGTCGAGCGCTTCAAGTACCTCTCATATGGGTTGGCCATCGTGCTGGCATTCGTGGGCGTGAAGATGCTGGCGAAGGACCTGTGGCACCCCGCCGCATGGATGTCGCTCGCGTTCATCGTGCTGGTGCTGGCCGGAAGCATCGGCCTCAGCTGGTGGGTAACGCGCCCCGGGCGTGAGGCGCGCCCGGACTGACAGAGGTACCCGGCACCCGCCGGCACGGCCGAAGCGGGCCCCTGGCACGGATACCATGCCCCGCAGGTGGACCAGCTCTCACTCATCTCATTCCCCATCGCCTTCGCGGCGGGATTCGTCTCATTCGCATCGCCGTGCGTGCTGGCGCTGGTTCCGGGCTACCTGTCGTTCATCTCCGGGGTGCCGGCCGATCAGGTGGAGCAGCGCTGGAAGAGCGTCATCCGCCCCACGCTGGCCTTCATTCTCGGCTTCGCGATCATGTTCGCCATCTTCGGGGCCAGCGCCGGGCTGCTTGGACGATCACTCGCCCGCGACCGCGACACGCTCAACCTGGTGGCGGGGATCATTCTTATCGTCATGGGCGTGGCAATGCTCGTGCTGCCCCGACTGGGGTGGATGCAGGGCGACCGGCGCATCAGAATGGCCAAGCGGCCCGAGACCCTGGTGGGCGCAACCCTGGTGGGCGCCGCGTTCGCCGCCGGATGGACCCCCTGCATCGGCCCGATCCTCGGCAGTATCCTCACCTATGCCGCGCCCACCGGGTCACCCCTGGCCGGTGCGCTGCTGCTCTTCGTGTACTCGCTCGGCCTGGGTATCCCGTTTCTCCTGGCCGGGATGTTTCTCACCCAGACCCTGTCAGCGTCGCGGTGGATACGCGATCACTGGAACATGGTCAATGTAATTGGCGCCGGACTCATGATCGCGCTCGGCGTACTGATCGCCACAGGTGATCTGGAGCGCATTACCCAGCAACTCTCCCGAATAGGGTTCTCGGGGCTCTAGGAGGCTCATGCGCATCGTTTCGCTGGTCGGCAACCGACCACAGTTCGTGAAGGCCGCTCCCCTGTGCCAGGCGCTCCGTGCGCAGGGCGAGGAAATACTCGTGCACTCAGGGCAGCACTACGACCCCGATCTGGCTGATCTCTTCTTTGATGAGCTCGGCATCCCGGCTCCCGACCACTCGCTGGCGGTGGGTCCCGGCAGCCCGCTGCATCAGCTCACCATCATGATGGAGCGCCTGGAGCCGGTGCTGGCCGATGCGAAGCCCGACGCCCTGCTGGTGTACGGCGACACAACCACCACGCTGGCTGGCGCCCTGGTGGCGGCCAAGATGGACGTGCCTCTTGCGCATGTGGAGGCCGGGCTGCGCTCGTTTGACAAGCGCATGCCCGAAGAGCAGAACCGGGTGATCACCGACCACCTGAGTGACGTACTGCTGTGCCCCACCCAGCAGGCAGTGGACAACCTGACGCGCGAGGGCGTCACCAAGGGCGTGCACCTTGTGGGCGACGTGATGTACGACGCCTGCCGCGCATTCGCAGCCCTCGCCGCCGAGCAGCCCGGGGCTCTCGGCCGCGGCCTGGAGCCCGGTGGCTACGTGCTGATAACCATCCACCGCGCGGCGGCCACCGACACGCCCGAGGCCCTCAGCGCCATGGTGGAGGTGCTCACCTCGCTCGACGCGCCCGCCATCTTCCCCGTGCATCCGCGCACCAAAGCAAAGCTTGAGGCCGCCGGCCGTTGGGATGAGCTGCAGAACGTTCCCGGGCTCATCATGGCCCGGCCCGCCGGATACCTCGACTTCACGGCGCTGCTGATGCAGGCGCAGGCCGTGATCACCGACTCCGGCGGCGTGCAGAAAGAGGCCTATTTCCACGGTGTGCCCTGCATCACCCTGCGCGACACCACGGAGTGGGTGGAGACCGTAGATGGCGGGTTCAACCGCCTTACCGGTATGGATGCCGCAAAGGTGGCCGAGGCAATGGCCGACCTGTCCATGCCCGCTGAGCGACCGCAGTACTACGGCGACGGCCATGCGGCCGACGCCATCGTGCGTGCCCTGGTGGCCGAACTGGGCTAGGGAAGGTCGAAGGGCGACGGACCGTCGTCGTCCTTCGAACTGCCGGTGCCCGGCAGTTCGAACACGTCGGTGGCACCAAACCGCACCAGGAGCGCGGTGGGGCGGATCATGAGGAACAGGCGCGCCGACCGGGACTCCTCCGCCTGCGTCCAGCGGCGCGCCTCGGCCCGGTCGACGATGCCGATGCCAACGCCCGCACCGGCCAGCAAGGCGGCGGTGGCGCCCACCTGGCTGATGACCGTATCGAGCACCAGCAGGACGACCGCACCGAGCATCAGCACCGATGCAGCGCGGGTGTGGCGCTCGCGGGCATCTGCCGGGGTCTCGTGCACCATCGCGCGGGGATTCAGTACGTGGGTCAGGGCGTGGGTCACCCGGCGGCGGCTCGTAACGCCGCCGAGCACGAGCGCCATCAGCAATGAGGCGGCAAAGACGATGCCCGCCTCAAGCGGCTGGACGGGGCCGTCAACCAGCCACACGACGGTCCAGTAGCAGGCAGATGCGAGCCCCAGGGACATCATGGCCTGGCCGCGCCAGCTGATCTCGGCGGATGCGCGGACGATTCGCGGGAGCCCAGCAAGTGCGGTATCTGCCAACTCGCCCCTCCAGATGGTTGTGAGCAGGGGGAACCACGAGGCCGCAGTGCCCCCCGGGTGGCTACGATACCGCCGCTGTCCATGCAGAATCACATCTTCCAGAGCGGTCGCCCATGACCGCCCCCGCGCCACGCATCGGCGTCATCGGTCTCGGCTACGTCGGGCTGCCACTTTCCGTGGTGTTTGCCGAGGCGGGGGTGCCCGTGCTGGGGCTCGATTCGTCGGTTCCGCGCGTGGCGCAGGTGAACGCCGGTGAGTCGTACATCGAAGACGTTCCGTCGCCGCGTCTGGCACCGCTGGTGGAGCAGGGCCTGATCCAGGCAACCACTTCGTGGGATGGCATGGGCGATGTGGAGGCGGTCATCATCTGTCTGCCCACACCGCTTGATGAACACCGCGAGCCCGACCTGAGCGCCGTACTCGGCGCCACCGAGACGCTCGCGGGGCATCTGACCAAGGGCCAGCTCGTGGTGCTGGAGAGCACCACCTACCCCGGCACCACGCGTGAGGAACTCGCGCCGCTGCTTGAGGCATCGGGCCTGATCGCCGGCGTGGACTTCCACCTGGCCTTCTCGCCCGAGCGCGTTGACCCGGGTCGCGAGGACTGGACCACCCGCAGCACCCCCAAGGTGGTTGGTGGGCTCACACCGCTGTGCACCGACAAGGTGGTGGCGGTGTACGGCCTGGCATTTGACTCACTGGTGCCGGTCTCGAGCCCCGAAGTGGCCGAGATGACCAAGATCCTCGAGAACGTCTTTCGCAGCGTCAACATCGCGCTGGTCAACGAGACCGCCATGCTGTGTGACCGCATGGGCGTGGACGTGTGGGAGGTCATCGACGCGGCCGCCACCAAGCCATTCGGTTACATGCCATTTCGTCCCGGCCCCGGGCTGGGCGGCCACTGCATCCCCATCGACCCCTTCTACCTCACGTGGAAGGCACGCGAGTTCGACTTCCACACCGAGTTCATCGAGCTCGCCGGCAAGATCAACTCGCAGATGCCGTACTTCTGCGTGGCCAAGCTGGCCCGTGCGCTGAATGACCGCAAGAAGGCCATCAAGGGATCAACGGTGCTGGTGATCGGTGTGGCCTACAAGGCCGACGTGAACGACATGCGCGAGAGCCCGGCACTCAAGGTCATCTCACTGCTGCTGGAGCGTGGCGCCAACGTGCGTTACCACGACCCGCATGTGCCGGCACTTGAACCCGGACACGGCCTTGACGTGGCCATGACCAGCGTGCCGCTCGACGACGCCGAACTGGCCGGAGCCGATGTGGTGGCCGTGGTCACCGCGCACTCAGGAATCGACTGGGCGCACGTGGCCGACGTTGCCGACCTGGTGGTGGACTTCCGAAATGCAGTACCTCGAGGGGAGAACGTGTGGACGCTGTGACGCCCCTCAATGTGGCCGTGGTGGGCATGTCGTACTGGGGGCCCAACCTGGCCCGCAACTTCGACCGCCTTGAGGGATCGAACCTGCGTTGGGCCTGTGATCTTGACGAGGGCCTGCTCGACCAGCACCGCTCCGGATTCCCGCGTACCAAGTTCACCACCGATCTGGCCGAGGTGCTGGCCGACCCCGAGACCGACGCAGTAGTGATCGCCACCCCGGTGCCCACGCATGCGCGCCTGGCGCTGCAGGTGATCGAGGCCGGCAAGCACGTATTTGTGGAAAAGCCCCTCGCGCTCACCACCGCCGATGCCCGCGCCGTGGCCGAGGCCGCCGACGCCAAGGGCATCACCTGCATGGTGGATCACCTGCTGGTGCTGCACCCGGCCGTCACCAAGGTGAAGGAGCTGGTGGACTCCGGCCATCTGGGCGACGTCCACTACCTGTATGGCAACCGCCTGAACCTGGGCATCGTGCGGCAAGACGAGAACGCCCTGTGGAGCCTGGGGCCGCACGACATCAGCGTGATGCTGCACCTGGTGGGCCAGCGGGCCGTTGAGGTGTCGGCCACCGGCGCGTCGTACCTGCAGCCGGGCGTGGAAGACGTGGTGTTCGGGCACATCAAGTTTGAGAGCGGCGTCACCGGACACCTGCACCTGTCGTGGCTCGACCCCCACAAGATGCGCCGCATGACGGTCATCGGCTCGGAGCGCATGGTGGTGTTTGACGACATGGAGAGCGAGCGCAAGATCACCGTGTACGACAAGGGCCCCGTGCCCCGCACCGGCGAGTACGGCGAATACATCCAGGTGCGCTCGGGCGACATCTTCAGCCCCAAGATCAACGGTGCCGAGCCACTGAAGCTCGTGTGCCAGCACTTTCTCGACTGCATCCGATCGGGCGACGCGCCAATCGCCGACGCCTGGGCCGGTCTCGCAACGGTTGAGGTGCTGGAGGCCATGGACAAGTCACTGGCCGAGAACGGCCGACCCATCACCCTGGAAGGGGCCCCTGCGTGAGCCGCGAGAACCTGGTGCTGGGCGAGGGTGCAGTGCTTCCCGACGATGTCGAGGTGGGCGCCAACGTGGTGATCCATGCCGGCACGGTCATCGGTGCCGGATGCGTCATTCAGGACAACGTGGTGCTTGGCAAGATCCCGAAGCTCGCCAGCCGCTCAACGGCGAAGAAGAAGGAGCTGCCGGGTCTGGTCATCGCCGAAAGCGTCACCGTGTGCTCGGGTGCCGTGGTGTTTGCGGGCAGCACCATCGGGGCCCGCACGGTCATCGGTGATCAGGCCTTCGTGCGCGAGAACGTGACCATTGGCGAGGACTGCGGGATCGGCCGCGGTGTGTGCATCGAGAATCAGGTGACCATCGGGTCGCGCTGCTCCATTCAGAGCAACTCGTACATCACCCGCCTGTCCACCCTTGAGGACGATGTGTTCATCGCCCCCTGCGTCACCACCACGAACGACAACTTCATGGGTCGCACCCATGCGCGTCACCAGCTTCTGATGGGCGCCACCATCCGCCGTGCGGCGCGCATTGGCGGCGGCGTGGTCATCCTGCCGGGCATCGAGATCGGCGAGGAGGCCTTCGTGGCCGCCGGCGCCCTGGTGACCAAGGACATCCCCGCCGGCAAGTTGGTGGCCGGGCTGCCCGCGCGCGTATGGCGCGACGTGCCTGAGGAAGAACTGCTCGAGAACCAGTAGGTGCGGCGTGCCCCCCTCGGTCACCCACACCACGACCGACGGGCACCCCACCACGCGGCTCACGTCTGCGAGTGGGGATCTGGCAGCCACGTATGCCCCGGGCGCGGGCATGGTGTGCTGCTCGCTGCGCCACCGTGGCGAGGAGATCCTCGGCCAGCGCGGCGGGCTTGCCACCTACATTGAGCGTGGGTCCACATTCGGCATCCCGCTGCTGTACCCGTGGGCCAACCGGCTGTCGGGCCTGCGCTACGAGGTAGCGGGGCACGAGGTACTGCTCGACCCATCCGTCTCGCCGATCAGGCTTGATGCGAATGGCCTGCCCATCCACGGACTCCTGGCCGCGTGCCCGAACTGGGAGGTGACCGACGCCGGCGCCCACGGCGACGCGGCCGTGCTCCGTGCCCGTCTCGACTTCGGGGCGGAGCCCGCGCTGATTGCGGCCTTCCCATTCCCCCACCTGCTCGAGATGGCTGTACAGCTCGACGATGCCGGCCTGGCCATCACCACGACGGTCACCCCCACTGGTGACGCACGGGTACCGGTCGCCTTTGGGTTTCACCCCTACCTCGCGCTGCCCGGTGGCACCCGCGACGGGGTGGAGATCACGCTGCCGGTGGAGCGCCACGCATTGCTCGACGAACAGGGGCTTCCCACGGGTGCGGGCGAACCCGTCTCCCCACTGACGGTGGCGCTCACCGATCAATCATTCGACGACCTGTACGACCGCATTGCCCCGGCGCCCCGCTTCACCCTGCGTGGCGCCGGTCGCGAGGTGACCGTGGCATTCGACGATGGCTACCCCGTCGCGCAGGTGTACGCGCCAGCGGACCAGCCATTCATCTGCTTCGAGCCCATGACCGCGCCGACCAACGCGCTCGTCACCGGTGATCAGTTGCCCACAGTGGCCCCGGGGGACGTGTTTCGCGCCACCTTTCACATTGCGATCAGGGAGTGCGGCGGCGACCCCGGGGCAATGAGTGACCATCTGGCCTGACCGCCTCGCGCTCCATGCGCATGAGCATCGCCGCCGACGGAACCACCTTGCCATTCGCATAGGTGCTCAGCCGTGACGCCGATGTGCCGAGCGCCGCGGCGAACTCGCGCGCTGACACGCCGGACAGGGCAATTGCCCGCTGCACACGATCTGCCACCTCACGGCGGTCACGGGCATCGAGGTCGGTACGGGCGCTGGCGATCACCAGCTCGCACAGACGCGTGATCCCAGACGGCTCCGTGTACGAGACGTAGCTCTCCAAAGCCCGCGCGACCTCTCCATACGGACGTACCCGCACTTCGTCAATGAGCGGCTGCCAGTCGGCGACCAGCCCCCGTTCGAGGACGATGACAATGGCCTCGTAGGGCCAGGTACGCACATCGTCGGCTGGCGAGGCATCGACGTTGCGGAAGGTCACGGTCATGGCTGGCCCTCCGCGAGCCGCAGGGCCAGCGCCTCGCATGCCCCCACCACCTGCGCCCAGTCGTGCCACCTGGGATCAAGGCCCTTGTAGCGCGCGAGCTCGCGCGTGACGCGGGCGTCACGCGGGTCGGGTAGGGCGAGCCGGAGCACCAGCGCCGTCCGCACAGAGCCGGCCTCGCCGGAACGATCGTCGTAGTAGGCATCGATGGCCGCGAGCACTTCGACGGCATGGTCGATGCCGATGTGGTCGGCAAGCGCCACGACATCGAGGTAGTCGCGTACCTGATTGCGCTGCACCACCAGGTATGCCTTCACGCGCAGCGTCTCGTCAACGGTGGGGGCCACCACCGTGAGCCCATCACCCAATTCGACCTCGATGGTTTCGAGGGGTCGCGTGCGACGCATCTGGCGCAGCCCGGCCTCGATACCACCGAGCGAGCCCATGATCGTCATCGGGGGGCGGGATGCCCTCACCGAGGTCGCCCAGCCATCCGTCGCCTCGACCGCGTCGAGCACCTCGGCATAGCGATCGGCAAGGTCGGCGAGTACGTGGTCGTGATCAAACGACTCCCGGTGCCGGGCATGCATCGCCGCCGCCGCTCCGCCAACCAGCACCGCGTCGGGCACCACGCGCTGCAGCAGGCCGGCAGACTCCAGCACCCGGGCAAGCACTGGGCCGATCGGGGTTCTAGGCGTCGGCGTCATCGTGCGACGTTATCAGATCAGATAACTACCTGTGCTGGGGCGGACGTGCTCCCGTGACGATTCGACCGATGCGGTTGCCACCCAGTTCGGTGAACCACATATTGCCGTCGGGGCCCGCCGCAATACCGATGGGGCCGGCGCCCTTGGTGATGCCCTTTGAGAACTCGGTCACCACACCCTTGGGTGTGATGCGCCCGATGCGGTTGCCGTCGGTCTCGGTGAACCACATATTGCCGTCGTACCCGAGAGCGATGAGCCCGGGCTTCGACCCCTTCCTGATGCCCTTGCGATAGACGGTGACCTTGCCGGCGGGTGTGATGCGCCCGATGGCGTCGGCGCTGTTCATGGTGAACCACATCGTGCGGTCGGGGCCAAGCGCGATGCCCGCGGGCTTCGACGCAGCCGGTATGCCCTGCTGAAACTCGGTGATCGCACCGAGCGTCGTGCTGCGGCCGATGCCGTTGCCGGGCACGTCCTTCTCGCCATTCCACGCGCCGGTGAACCACAGGGTGCCATTGGGGCCGGAGGCGATGTCGAACGGCCCCGAG
>CANJMX010000040.1 GCA_947475125.1 Actinomycetota bacterium | reverse complement strand
GCCGGTATCGCTGCCGTATCAGCCCCCACGATCGCGACCGCCACCATGGTCTACGTCGCACCTCCCGCGAAGGGCTCCTCCACCTCGTGGGTGATGCTGGCCAACGACGACGGCTCCAATGCCGTGAAGGTTGTCGCCGGCACCGCGGCCAGCATCTCTCCCGATGGGTCTCGCGTGGCATATCAGGTGTGGAACCCGAAGCAGGACAATCCGACAAGCAACGTGCGCGACCTCGCCTCTGGGGCCACGGCTGTGCTTGACGGCACCTGCCAGCCCGGTGTGCTCCCGTGGTCGCCCGACTCGACATTGCTCGCCTGCACTACACAAACGGCGAACGCGAAGGGCTTCGTCACTGGAAACGGCCTCGGGCTGGCGCAGATTCCGGCGTCGCTCGAGGGCGTGTCGTCCATTCCTGTCGGCAACTACATCCCGGCCCCGGGCAACGCGGTGGCAGATGGCGTCGCCTTCTCGCCCGACTCCACGCAGATTGCCTTCAGTCTCATGAAGTTCGGGAGCCACGCGGCTGCGGGCACGCTGTACGTGGCGCCCGTCACCAACGCCACGGCCCGCACCACGGTGCTGGCCCGGGCGGCGGCGCCGGTGTGGAGCACATCGGGCATCGCGGCGATGCAGAGCACCAATGTCACGGTGACCCTCAACGGGGCGCGTACCCCCATGGTGCACACCCAGGTCTGGACCATCAGCCCCAACCTCTCCTCAAAGAAGCAACTGACGCACTACAAGGCTTCCGGTCTCATGAGCGGTCCTGGGCCAGTGGCATGGTCGCCGAGCGGCAACATGGTGTTCGGGTTCCTCGGAGGTGAGGACCACTTGGACATGGCAACATTCCGGGTTCCCGGCGGTGCCATGACGACCTTGTTCAGCAGCGGCAGCGGCAGCATGCACACCGCGGTGGCTGTGTCGGCCGACGGCAAGCGGCTTCTCTACACCGCTGGCTCCGACACCAGCCCGGCTGCCATCAAGACGACGAGTCTGACTGGACACGGCACGCGCACGCTCGTGTCGCGGGCGTACACCGTGTCGGTCACGCCGAACTGGAACGGTTGACCCGAAGATGACTTCACTCGATGCCCCGGCCCTCGCGGCGCCGGGGCATCGGTGGTGTCAGGGATGGCGCGCCGCCACGGTGCCCGAGTCCCGTATGGGAGACGCGGGGGCAATCACGTGCCCTGTGTGGTCGGAACGTGGTGCGCGTGACCGGGCCCCGTTGACCTGCGCCACGTGGCTCCTTAATCGGGACCCTTACAGGGGAAGCCCGGGTCACAGCGCGATGACCCGGTAATATTCTTCCTCATCGTCCCTTCCCCTGACCAACTTCCGGCCCCGTATTCCCATCCTCGGCAGCAACGAGGCCGTCGACGGCTGGGTCTATTTGCCGTTGGCATCATTGCCGCGGCGCTCGTGGGCCTGGGCACCGCGGGGTGCGGTGGCGGAAGTGACGCCCCAGTCGCCGAGTACCGGGTGCGACCGGTTCGTACGGTGCACCTAGTGGTGCCGCTCGGTCTTGCGGGCGGGGATGCCAAAGACATGCGGGCCGCTGTGGAAATGGCCCTCGCGGATGGTGGAGGCGCGATATCGGGGGTGCGGGTTCGCCTTCGCACAAGTAACACCTCTGGGCCCACGGGGGCCGAGTCGGCTGCGCGCGCTGTCGATGCTGCTGAGACGGCAGCCATTGACCCCTACTCGCTTGCGGTCATCGGTTCGATCACATCAAATGGCATGCGGCAGATGGCTCCAATTCTCAACCGCGCCGGCCTGCTTCATGTGAGCGTGACAGCGACAGCAGTGGACCTCACCCGACGCGACGACGGCCTGCCGGCACCGCCAACGGCTGTCGCACCGACCGGGGTCCGCACCATCGTCCGCGTCGTGCCCAACGACCTGGTGCAGTCCGAGGCGCTCGCCACCTACATGCACGACGAAGGCGTGAGCAGCGTCTCCGTGGTGCGGGATACCACCATTTACGGGCAGGGGCTCGGCCGCGATGTCATAAACGCCTCCCGGGAAGCCGGTCTGACAATTGACGGCCCTCCCATCACGATCACACCCCAGAACGCCGCTGAGGTGGGACGCGCCGTGGGGATCCGCCACAAGGATGACAACGCCCGGTGGGCGCTCATGATCGCCACAAACGATCCAATCACGGCGCTCCGTGTCGCCCGGGCCGCCGGTGCGTCTGATGAGCAGATGGTGATCTTTGCGCCCGATGGCCTTGCGCTCCGGGGGTTTCATGGTCGCCTCGGGCGCTTGGAGTCCCGTACCTATATCACCAGCTACCTGCTGCCGATCGCCGCCTATGGACCCCGGGGAAAGCAAGCATACGATCGACTGGCGAAGCGGCTCGGGCATAGTCCCAGCAGCCTTGTGCTCTTCGCCTACGAAGGAATGGCGCTCACGCTCGACGCAATCCGCACGGCCAATGAGACCCCCGGGTTTGTTGATATGCCGATCGACCGCGAACGCAATCTTGTACGCGACGCGGCGCTGGCCACGGATACGCGCGACTCGGTCATCGGTACCTACTCCATCGATATCTTCGGAGACACCACCACCACCCTGTTTGGCGGATATCGGGTGGAAGATGGCAAGCTCGTGCGCGGGCGCTCATTTGCGACTGGATCTGTGTCGTGACGATCCTTTACGCGGTCCTCGTGCTTCTCGCCATTGTGGGTTTTGGCGTGACTGCGGTCGTCTACACACGGTGGCGCGGGCGCCGAGGTGACCTCGTGCGGTTTCCTGAACTTGCTGCCGAGCGGCCCAACGACCTGAACTTCGGCTTCGCCATCATCCTCGGTTTCGTTCTGGTGGCCGCGCTTCAGAACTACCAAGGAGCCCAGCAGGCGGCGGTGACGGAGGGGCGGGCACTTACCACCATGTCGCGGTCAGCCTTGGGTATCCCCGCCCAACTGCGCGATGACCTGTCGCACCAGTTGGTCTGTTATGGGCGTGACGTCATCGAGTACGACTGGGCGACCAACGACAGCGAATCCGTCGGGCTGACTGCAGGCGGAAGCCCGTTCGCTGATGCATCCGGCGACCGCATCTCGCAGACGCTTGCGCGCATCTCCACCACAGATGGTGTGAAGGATGCCGTGATGGGGTCGCTCATCGAAGGGGAGACAGCCCTTCGTGAGGCACGTGCCCAGAGGTTGGATATGGGCACCCATCTGCCAGTTCTGTTCTGGGCAATGGTTGTCGTGGGCGCCATGCTCGTCATCGCGCTGAGTGCCGTGCTGATGGCCCAGGAATTCGCATGGCTGCAAACGTTCGTCGTCTGTGGCTCCGCCGTCATTATTGCCTTCACCGTCATCCTCATCGGATCGCTCGACCGCCCTTATTCCGGGGAGTGGCCGCTGCCCGTGGTGCAGCCAACTGCGATGACCCGTGCCGTGGCATCGATTTCCCACTTCGCCCTCGATCCACGGGTGGATGGATCGTGCCCGTGATCCCATTCGCAGGGTGCCCCTCATGACCCCGGCCATCCAGCGGGCGGTTATCGCGGGCTTCGTCGCCCTTATCCTCGTCGGGGTTGCGATGTGGGGTTCGGCCATTGGCGCCGTCCCTGCACCCACCGACGTCTCGGCCGCCGATGCCAATATCGCCGAAAAGACCATCAAAGTGGGCTATGTCACCTCACCCACGCACCCGTACGGCAAGGCGCTTCAACTGTTTGCCGATCGCGTCGACACAGTCTCTTCGGGCCGACTCCGTATTGAACTGGTTCCCACGTATGCCGGTGGCGATGACATCCAGCTTCTGAACGACATGCGGGATGGCACCATCACGGCCGGGTCAGTGTCAGCAGCGGTGTGGGAACTCGAAGGCGTGGATTCGTTTGAGGCCCTGCAAATGCCATTCCTCGTGAACAGCTACGCCCTGGAGAGTGCGGTGCTCGCGAGCCCCATCGCCGCGCAGATGCTGAAGGGCACGAAGGCAATCGAGCTCACCGGGATTGCTATTCACGAAGGGGGCATCCGCAAGCCGGCCTCCGCCTCATCGTGCCTGCTCTCACCGTCCGACTTCAGGGGAGTGAAGGTGCGCTCGGTGGAATCGCCCCTCCTCACCACCAGCCTGTTTGCGCTGGGCGCCAAGCCGGTGCTGCTTCCCTTGAGCGACGTCTATCTGGGGCTGAAGCAGAAGGTGGTGCACGCAATCGAGGCCAATCTGGGGCTGGTGTATACGCAGAAACTGTATGAGGTGCTCACCTGCATGTCGGGCAATGTCAATCTGTGGCCCTTTCCCACCGTGCTGGCAATGAACACGCGAGCATGGAACCGGTTGACCGATGATCAGGAGAAGTGGATCCGCGCGGCCGCGAAGGATCTTGCATCCGACTCCCTCGGCATCTTGACCGACCCCGCGAGCACTCTGGTTGGCGACCTGTGTACCGCGGGCCTCAAATTCGGTGTCGCCTCACCCGCGCAGATCGCGGCGCTTCGCGCAGCCGTCCAGCCCGTGTACGACGAGTACTCGCGCAAGCAGCCAACCGGCAGCATCATCAAGCAGATCGAGGCCCTGAAGGCATCCATCACGCCCCCCGCACCCAAGCCATTTCCCGCGGGTTGCACCGCCCCGTAGTCGAGCGGCGCGAGCGCACCCTGGGGAGCGCGTATCCCGGTCGTGCGGGAATGACGCGCTGGTGCCCCCTGCGGCTGCTCAGAAGGGCTGCTGCTGCATGCCGCCCCTCCGGGCGCCGGGTGAGTGGCGTCGCCACCCGGGCATTCGCAGTGGGCTTGGGCTGGCCCCGCAACTCGACCCGGGCGACGATGTCGCCCGGCAGGCGGTGCCTACTGGTGACTATCCGAGGGGGATGTTGATCGCGACGCCGCCGATCACGCCGGTGTAGGCGCGCGCGCCGCCCTTGGCGAGATCAAGGTAGCCGTCAAGCGAGCCCGGACCGTCAACTGTCACGCGACCCGTGAAGTGCGACCCCACGGCATCGATGGCGCCCGAGATCCGTACACCCGCCGTATCGCTGAAGTTCTGAAACCGGGCGGTCTGACCGAGTATTCCCGACACACGCATGAATCCACCACGCACGCCGGGGATGCCTCCCAGCCCGGCGTCGGTGCCGGCGCTCAGCGAGTGCAGTCCATCCTGAATTGAGAAGCGCGCGGCGTGGGCCACGCGGCCGGGGTTTCCCTTCGCACCCATCGGTGACAGCGCACCGATGGTCGGAGCGGGGGCGGGGAAGGGGGGCATGTTGATGGCGACCGTCACGCGCGAGCAGGCACCCGTCTGGATGGTCCTTTCGGAGAGCAGGCGTGCCACCTGGGTGGAGGCGCAATCAAGGTTGTCGGACAGATCGTGGCCCCAGCCGGGTGCCACCACGACGGATGCAGAAGGCGATCTGGCGGCAACGGCCCGGGCGCTGGCGGTGGGGGTGCGCAGATCCTGACCGCCCGCGAAGAGAAGCGTGGGCACCGCCGGGAGTGGTCCTGGCGAAAGGGGGTCGGTGGCCGCGTCGGGCCATGCAAGGCAGGCCTCAGCAGATGAGGCTGCGCTGGCATTGGCGATTGAGAACGGAGCCACCGCTGCATCACCCATATCCGCGAAGGCCTGGCCGAGCGACGCCGTGCGCACTCCGGTCGGATCTGCCGTGGTCCAGGGGGGCGTTGAATCGGCACACTCGGTGGCGAAGAACAGGGCACTCGAGATTTCGGTGACGGGGGGAGATCCGCCCGAATTTGCGAGAGCGGCGAGGCGGAAGAGTGGGGCGGCATCTCCTCTGGCAGCCGCATGGATGGCACCTGGATACAGGGCCCGCATCCCGGGGCTGAGATCGCCCATCATCAGCAGGCCCGGCAGGTCACCCTGCGCCCCCGGTCCGCCGATCTCCGCGCGCACCATGCGGCCCCTGGCGGTGGTCCCCATCCCACGCAGAGGGGCATTCGCTGTGGCGGCAACAACTCGCGCCACGTCGCCGACCGGGTTGGTGGTGATACCCGAGCACGCATTCCTCGCGCATAGCGCGGTGAGCATGCCGGGGACGGCTGCCCATGTTTGCGGGGCAAGCCCACTCATCGTGGCCGGATCCACCACGGAGTCGAGCACGAGGTGGCTCACGGAATCGGGGAAGGCCTGGGCGTAGTACTGCGCGACGTAGGTGCCATACGACACACCGCCGAGCGCGATACGCGGAACGCCGAGTGCCACTCGCAGGTTCTCGATGTCGAGCACGGAGTCCCGGCTGGTGTAGAAGGCGCGATTGGGGCCAACCTGGGCGGCGCACGCGGCGATCTCGGTATTCGAGAAGGTGGCGTGCGGGGCATCGAGGGCGGCGCATCGCAGCGCAGAGTTGCCGGTGCCGCGCTGGTCGAGCACCACGTAGTCCCAACCGGGGATCGCCGCCGGGAGGATGCCGTCGGGATCAAGTGGGGTCCCCGTCTGGCCGGGTCCACCGGCGAGCATCACCACCACGCCCCTCCGGGTGCCTCTGGCGCGCCGGCGCTCAACGTGCAGGGGGATTTCACCCTTTGACGGGTCGGCGTGGTCGAGGGGGACCGACAGCGTGGCGCAGCCCACCCGGGAGGTACCGGTGCAGGTGGCAAAGCGCACCGACTGCGCGCTGGCTGTCTCGGCCAGGCACAGCGTCGCCAGAAGGGCGACAGATATGCCCATGGTGACCTTTGGGATGCGCGAACGGATCACCGCCCGAGTGTTGCAGATGCTTCCGGCACGGCGGCGCGACCGCGGTGCCGCGTACCCTCCCGCCTCATGGCACGAACTGATCCAGCCCCGCCCGCCGAGCAGATCGCCCATGCCGATGTGCGCATCGCGGCCGTGGTGGCGGGCTTTCACCGTGAAATCGCCGAGGGCCTCCTCGACGGCGCCGTCATCCGGCTCGCCGAGAGTGGGGTTACTGCTGATCGCGTGGATGTGCACTGGATCCCCGGTGCGTTCGAGGCGCCGTCCGCTGCGCAGGCTCTGGCCGTGACCGGTCGCTACGACGCCGTCATGGCGCTGGGTGCGGTGATCCGGGGTGAGACGGCCCACTTCGAGTATGTGTGCGATGCCACAGCGCATGGCCTCATGCGGGTGTCGCTCGATACCGGCGTGCCGTGCGCGTTCGGCATCCTCACGTGCGACACCATGGCGCAGGCAAAGGCCCGCGCGGGTGGCGACAAGGGGAACAAGGGCGACGAGGCCGCAGATGCGGCGGTCGCGATGATCAACCTATTGGCGTCCGCTCGGGCGAGTGGCCCGGGAGCGGCAGGCCGGTCCTAGGTTCCGGAGACGGCCTTCTGCACCTTGCCGGCCTTCAGGCAGCGGGTGCAGACGTAGGCGCGGGTCGGCGTGGCGCCGACCATGATCCGCACCTTCTGAAGGTTCGGGTTGAAGCGACGGGGCGTCGCACGCATGGAGTGGCTCCGGTTGTTACCGAAGGAGGGACCCTTGCCGCAGGAGCTGCAGACCTTCGCCATGTCGACCAACTACCTCGTGTTGAAGAAAGAGCGCGGCGGACGCCGCGACCCGGGCACGATGCCACACCGCGGCCCGGAGTACCAGCGTGATCGTGCCTGACGATGCATTTGGGCGTCGTCGGGCAGACGCCGAGGCACCCGCGATACCCCATCGCCCCGGCATGCGCTGGTGGTATTCACCGCTCACGGCGCTTCCCGGAGTGGGTAAGGCGACGGCTGATCGTGCGGCCGCCATTGGCGTGCACGACCTCGGCGACCTCCTGGAGCACCTGCCGTCGCGCTACCTCGCATACGACAGCGCGCGCCCGGTGAGCGGGTTGGCCGACGGGGAGGAGGCCACGGTGCGGGTGGTACTCGATTCGATCAGCGTCATCCCCACCCGGCGACGTGGGCTCAAGATGGTGCGCGCCAAGGTGCATGACGCCACCGGGTCCATTGCTGCCATCTGGTTCAACCAGGGATATCTGGCCGGAGTGCTGGCGCCGGGCGATGAGTTGATGATCCGCGGGCAGGTGAAGCTTCGTCCCAACCGTCAGATCACCGTCAAGGCGCACGAGGTGCTGGGCGCGCAGGCATCCGAAGGGCTGCACACCGAGGGGCTCGTGCCGGTGTATCCAGCCACCGAGGCGCTCCCGGCCAGGCGACTTCGCGAGCTCGTGGACGCCGCCCGCCCCTATGTGTCGTCGGCGCCTGAGGTGCTGCCCCAATGGATGCGGGAACGCGTGAAGGTGGGCACCCGCGCCGATGCGCTCGCCGCCCTGCACTTTCCGCGCACCGCCCGGGAGCCGCGCTCGGCCCGTCGACGCCTCGCATTTGAGGAGTTGCTCGTATTGCAGATGGGCCTCATTGCCGTGCGCCGACATGATGAGACCGCCCGGCGCGCCCTGCCCCTTCCGGCGACCGGCGAGATCACAGGCATCATCAGGGCGGCCCTGCCCTTCACGCTCACGCGTGAGCAGGAACGCGTGGCGCGCGAGGTGGCGCGTGACATCGGCCGCCCGCAGCCCATGCGCCGGCTGCTGCAGGGGGAAGTTGGGGCGGGCAAGACCGTGGTGGCGGCGCTGGCATGTGCGCAGGCCGTGGAGGCCGGTGCCCAGGCGGCCATCCTTGTGCCCACTGAGACGCTCGCCGAGCAGCACCTGCGCACACTCGACTCCCTGCTCGCCCCGGCGGGAATAGAACCGGTGCTCATTACCGGCAACGTGCCGAAAGCCGAGCGCGAGCGACGCGAGATGGCCGTGGCAACCGGGACCGCCCGTGTGGTTGTGGGCACTCAGGCGCTCCTTGTCGGCGGCGTCACGTTCGATCGCCTGGGGCTGGTGGTGGTTGACGAGCAGCACCGCTTTGGCGTTGAGCAGCGTCAGGCATTGGCCGAGCAGGCGGGTGACGACGGCATGGCGGCCCACCTGCTGTACATGACCGCCACGCCCATCCCCCGCACGCTTGCCCTCACGGCCTACGGTGATCTGCGGGTGTCGGCGATACGCGGCCGCCCTCCGGGGCGCAGCGAGATCGCCACCCGGTGGGTACGCGACGCCGAGCGCGAGATGGCGTATGACGACGTGCGTGCCGAACTGCGACGAGGTCGTCAGGCCTACGTCATCTGCCCGCTTGTGGAGGACGGCGAGTCAGGCATCGCGGCGCGGTCGGCAGTTGCCGAGTTCACGCGCCTGCGCCAGGGCCCATTCGCCGCGTTCAGGGTGGGGCTCGCCCACGGCGCCCAGCGACCCGACGAGCGCCGCGCGGCGATGGCGGCATTTGCGGCGGGCGAAACCGACATTCTGGTGGCCACCACCGTGGTGGAGGTGGGCATTGATGTTCCCAACGCGACGGTCATGCTCATTGAGGACGCCGACCGGTTCGGGCTGGCGCAACTGCATCAGCTGCGTGGGCGTGTGGGGCGCGGCGAGCATGCGGGCACATGCCTGATATTTGCCGAGCCGGGAGGGGAGGAGGGGATGCGCAGGCTCGAAGCCCTGGTGCAGACCAACGATGGGTTCCGCCTTGCCGACATCGATCTGGAGATCCGTGGCGAGGGCAGCATTCTGGGCCTCAGGCAGTCGGGGCCCACCGACCTGCGCTTCGCGCGGCTGTCGCGCGACCGCCGCACGCTTGCCCAGGCGCGTCAGGTGGCGCGGGCCACCCTGCGCCGCGACCCCCACCTTGAGGAGCCCGAGCACGTGCTTCTTGCCGACGCCGTTCGCCGGGCGTTTCCCGATCTGCCCAGATTGCTGGACGCCTGATGCGCGTGGTGGCCGGCGAGTTCGGGGGGCGGCGCCTGGTGGCCCCGTCGGGAACGGACACACGTCCAACCTCCGACCGCGTACGCGAATCGCTCTTCTCCATTCTGGGGCCGCTTGACGGCGCTCAGGTCCTTGACGTTTTCGCCGGCAGCGGTGCCCTCGGCATTGAGGCGATCTCGCGGGGAGCAGCATTGGCCGTGGCTGTGGAGCGCGACCGTAATGCGGTGCGCACCATCCGTGCCAATGCCGAAGCGCTGGCCCTTGGCGATCGCCTGCGAGTGGTGCCGCGTGGGTGGCGCGAGGCCCTGCGCGCTGAGGCCGGTGCCGGTTCGCTGTTCGATCTTGTGCTCGTTGACCCGCCCTATGACCTGCTTCCCGAGATCCTCCCCGACCTCGGGCCAGCCATCGCTCAGGTGCTCGCCCCGGGCGGTGTGGTGGTCCTCGAACACGCCCGTGGTGCGATGATGGGGGCCGACGGCATCCCCGGTATCGGGGTCCCTGAGCAGACAACCCGCCGCTACGGCGGTACGGAGATCACCGTGATGTGGACTGCGGGAGCAGGAACATGAGCACCGGAGGGCGAATCGCCGTGTGTCCGGGAACATATGACCCGGTCACGTACGGCCACCTCGACGTGATCGAGCGGGCAGCGCGCCTGTTTGATCGGGTTGTGGTGTCCGTCGCCGAGGGATCGAACACAAAGCAGCCAATGTTCACCGCGGAGGAGCGAAAGGCCCTTTTGCGTCAGAGCGTCGAACATCTTGGGAACGTCGAGGTCGTGGGCTTCAACAGCCTGGTGACCACGCACG
>CANJMX010000039.1 GCA_947475125.1 Actinomycetota bacterium | reverse complement strand
TTCGCCTGACCACGCAGTCCGCCCCACACACCACCCGTGCCCTCCACGCGCTGCGCGCCATGCTCAGGGCCCGCTGGGTTGACGCCGTTGAAGCCGAACTGGTGCAACGGGGCGAGGCGTTCTTCCAGTTGGGCGGCGCCGGGCACGAGGCATCGGCGGTGCTTGCCGACCACCTGGGACCCCAGGATTGGCTGCAGCCGCATTACCGGTCGCGCGCGCTGCTCATCGCGCGTGGATTCGAACCCGTGCGCTTTTTCCATGGTCTGCTGTCGACTGCCGAGTCCGATTCTGCGGGACGCCAGATGCCGGCCTTCCTCAATGACCCCGACCTGCATGTAATGCCCATGACCGTGCCCACGGGCAACGGTCTGCTTCACGCGGTGGGCGTGGCACGCGAGGTGCATGCGCAGGCGGATGCCCCCATCGTGGTGGCGGGTATCGGCGACGGCACCACGCAGCAGGGCGAGGTGATGGAGGCCATCGGTGACGCCGCCCGCCTTGCCATGCCTGTGCTGTTCTGGATCGAGGACAACGGCTACGCCATCTCCACCCACACCGCGGGGCGCACGTTCTACGACACGGCGCTCGGGCCCGTGGACGACTTCCTTGGCGTGCCCATCACCCGTGCTGACGGCCGTGACCCCGTCACCCTCGATGCCATCTGCGCTCGTGTGGTCAACGAGATGCGCGAGAGCCGGCGCCCGGCGATCATGGTGGTGAGCACTGAGCGCCTCACGCACCACACCAACGCCGATGACGAATCGGTGTACCGAAGCGAGGAGGAGCGCTCCGGTGCGCGCACCTCCGGCGACCCCATCGTGTTCATGCGCGACCACCTGGTGGCCGAGGGCGTACCGGTGGCCGACCTCACGGCGCTCGACGCCGAAGTAGAGGCCGAGGTACGTGCTGCGGCAACGCTGGCCCTCGCGGCCCCCGATCCCACTACCACCCGGTCGGCATCCGCTCCGGTTGACCCCGATCTCATCGCGCGGTCCCTTGAGGACCGGCCCGACGCCGAGGGCCCTCCGCACACCATGCTTGAGGCCATGCGCGAGGTGTTGCGCGCCCGCTTGGCCGACGACGCCCGTGTGTCGATCCTCGGGCAGGACATCGAGGACCCCAAGGGCGACGTATTCGGCCTCACCCGTGGGCTCTCCACCCAGTTTCCGGGCCGCGTCACCAATGCCGCTCTCAGCGAGTCGACGATCGTGGGCACGGCAATCGGCCGTGCCATGGCCGGTGGGCGCCCGGTGGCCATGGTGCAGTTCGCCGACTTCCTTCCGCTGGCGTTCAATCAGATCGCATCCGAGCTGGCCACCGTTCACTGGCGTACCGCCGGCGCATGGTCGGCTCCGGTCGTGGTGCTGGCCCCGTGCGGCGCGTACCGGCCGGGCCTTGGGCCCTTCCATGCGCAGACGATGGAAGCCACGTTCGCCCACATCCCCGGACTCGACGTGGCCATGCCCAGCACCGCCGCCGATGCCGCGGGCATGTTGTCGGCTGCGCTCGAGGGCAACCGCCCCACGCTCATCCTGTACCCCAAGACCTGCCTGAACGACCCCGCGCGCGCCACGACGGCCATCGGTGACGCGCGCCCGGTGCCGCCCGGTCGCGCAGTCCACACGCGCCGGGGCGACGACGTGACCATCGTGGCCTGGGGCGCCACCGTGCCAATCGCCGAGCGCGCAGCCGACATTCTCGATGCCGCCACCGTGAGCGTCGATCTCATCGATCTGCGAAGCATCGCCCCATGGGACCGCGAGGCGGTCATCGCCAGCGCGGCCCGTACTCGTCGCCTGGTGGTGGTGCATGAAGACAATCTCACCGGGGGATTCGGAGGCGAGGTGGTGGCAGCGGTGTCCGATCACCTCGAGGGCGATCTCACCACGCGCCGCGTCGCCCGTGCCGACACCCTGGTACCCAACAACTACGTCAACCAGATCGAGCTGCTGCCGTCGGTTGCCGATGTGGTCACCACCGTGGCCAGCATGATCGGCGGCCTCGAGGTTGAGGTCTCTCATGCTGTTGCCGCCGAGGGGGTGCTGGTGGTCGAGGCCGCAGGATCGAGCCCCGCCGATCAGCAGATCATGGTGGTCGACTGGCTCGTGGGCGAGGGCGATCACGTGAGCGAGGGGCAGATCATCGCCGAGTGCGAGGGCGACAAGGCCGCATTCGAACTTGCCGCTCCCGCATCTGGCGACATCGCCGAGCTGCTCGACACCGATGAGTTCGTGCCCGTCGGCACGCCCATCGCCCGCATCACGCTGGCGCCCGGAGCCGCGGCGGCCCGTCGCCGTATTCCGGCCGAGCCCACCATCCGCCTGCGCCGCGACCCCGGAGCCCGCCCGGCAGTCACGCCTGCGTCGAGCCCCTCTGCCCTCGTGGCGGCAGCCCCGGTGGGACTGTCGGGTATCGCCGTGCGCGCCGGAAGCCGCATTCTCACCAACGCCGACATCACCGCGCGTTTCCCGGACCGCACCGAAGAGGACATCGTCAGGCGTACCGGCATCCGCCAGCGCCCGGTCATGGCCGACGACCAGGACCTCATCACGCTCTCAGCGGCGGCCGCCCGTGAGTCGCTGGAGAGCCAGGGGCTCGTCCTCGGGGATCTTGAGGCCATCATCGTGGCCACCGGCACCCCGCCGCACTTGAGCCCCACCGTGTCCTGCATGGTGCAGAACCTCCTCGCCCAGGATGATGGCCCGGCCGACGTGGCCGCGCACGACGTATCAGCCGCCTGCTCGGGCTACCTGTACGCGCTACAGGGGGCGCACGACATGCTTCAGCAGCGTCGCGATGGCGCTGTACTGGTGATTACCGCCGAGGCCATGACCCGCTACGTCGACCCCGACGACTTCGACACCGTCGTGGTGTTCGGCGACGCCGTCACCGCCACCGTGGTCTATGGCCCGGAGCGCGCCCAGGGATCGCCCATTCTGCTGCATCGCCCGGTTCTCTCAGCCACGGGCGATGACGGCTCCATCATCCACCACGGGCCGGAGTACGCCGACCACCTGTTCATGGATGGCCCACGTGTGTACACGCGGGCCGTACGCGAGATGCTGCGCATGCTCGACCGCGCCGCCGCCGCATCGGGTGCGTCAATGGCCGACCTCATGCACGTCATCCCGCATCAGGCCAATGGCCGCATCATCTCGTCGATTCAGGCCAGAAGCGGCCTCCCCATGGACCGCTTCGTGGTGAACGTGGAGCGCTGGGGCAACACTTCGAGCAGCACCATCCCCATCGCACTTGCCGAGCACCTGCCGTCGGGCCCCACGGGCCTGGGTGGTCTGGTTGCGTTCGGCGCGGGCCTCACGTCGGGTGCGGCTATCGTGGAGTTTCCCCAGAAGCCATAGCCGGAATGGGAGCGCACATGGGCACCACCGAGTATTCGCACGCAATCGATCTGGACCGCGACTTCGACGAGGTGGTCGCGCGCACCCGGGAGGCCCTTGCGGCAGAAGGCTTCGGCGTGCTCACCGAGATCGACGTACAGGCCACCATGAAGGCCAAGCTTGATGTCGACCGCGAGCCCTACATCATCCTGGGCGCCTGCAACCCACCCCTGGCCCACCAGGCGCTTGAGGTGGAGCCCGATCTGGGCGTACTGCTGCCGTGCAACGTGGTGGTGTACCGCACCGGTGGTCGCACCCGTGTGAGCGCGGTGGCTGCCGGCCAGATGCTCGGCATGGTGGGCAACCCCGGACTTGAGCCCGTGGCGGCCGAGGTGGGTGCGCGCCTCACGCGCGTGCTCGCCGACATCCAGGCGGGATAGCCCGGGGCTATGCCTCGGTGGCGGCGGCCTCGAGAATGCGGCGTACGTCGGCTGAGGCCACTCCGCGCCTCGCCAGCCACCCCAGCGCACGCCGGCGCTCGGCCTGATCGTCCCCCTGCTTCGGGTAACGCCTCCTCACCTGACGGATCAACTCGTCGGCCTCCGGTGCACGCGACACCTCCACGTCATCATCGCTTGCCCCAGCGCTTGGCTTGAGGGCCTCCCGCACGGCGGCAGGCGGGAGCCCTTTTCGCATCAGCCGATCGGCCAGGCGCCGACGGTCGGCGGCCGAACTCGGCACACCGGTGCGCTCGATCGAGGCGGCGAGCAGCACCTCATCGTGATCATCCGGCAGGCCCTCTCCAACCGCGCGACGCACGAGATCCCGAGCAAAACCGACGCGCATCATCTCGCCCTCGATGCGCCGCTCCGCCCAGTCCTTTCGCGACAGGATCTCTACCCGCAGGTGGGCATTGGCATCTTCGTCGGCAAGCCCACTTGCCGCCAGCCGGACCAGAAGCCGGGCGACCTGATCGTCGGTGGCCCGTCGCTCCCGCAGGCGACGCACGACCTCGCGCTCAGCACGTCCACGGGCCACCGTGAAGCGCAGGGTGGCTTCCCATAAGCGCTCAAGCGCCGCGAGGTCCTCAATCTCGGCAACCCGGGCATCGTCCATCTCGTACCCCGTCGACAGACCAAGGTCGGCAACCATGTGCACGGGGAGCCGGAGCCACTTGGCCCCGTCCTTCTCAACGCGGATCGCACGCCCATCGGGCGTGCTGCGGAGCGCCGTGATGACGCTCACGCCGGGAACCGCATCAGGCCTCGCGGGCCACCTCGTTGGTGCAGCGCATGCAACGCCACACAGGCACCTTGCGGTCACGGGCGATGGCGCTTGCCCCATCCAGATCGTGGGTGCGCATGGTGCGGGTGGTCGCAAACGTCACGGCGCCACACTTCTCGCACGGCGGTGCATCGGTGGCGGCACTGGTCTCTGAGTTCTTGGGCATACGTGAACCCTACCGGCGCGGACCCCGGCGAACCACCCTCAGCGGGCGGTTGGCACACCGTCGAGACGCGCCACCTCGCGACGCACGGCTGGCGCCACCTCGGTGCCCAGCAACTCGATCGATCGCATCATGTCCCGGTGGGGCGGATTTCCAACGCCCATATGGATCATTGCCCGGCGGTTCCCGAACATCTCGTACTCGGCAAGAATCTTCTCGGTCACCTGTGCGGGGCTCCCCACCATCAGGGCCGCGTGGGGCTCGCGCATTCGGTCGAACCCCGGTCTGTCGATCTCGTGCCCCCACCCGCGCTCACGACCGATCTGGTTCATGGCGGCAATCAGCCCCGCAGCCGAGATATCGGCGGCCTTCTGCGAGGTATCGGCGATAAAGCCATGCGATCCGATTGCCACTGGCACGGTCGCAGGGTCGAACCCCGACGCCTCCAGGGCCTCGCGGTACAGGTTGACGAAGGGGATAAATGGCTGTGCGGCCGCGCCGATGATGGCGATGTTGATGGGCAGCCCGCGCATGGCTGCGTTCACGGCCGACTGCGGCGTGCCACCAACGGCAACCCAGATCGGCAGGTGGTCCTGCTCGGGACGCGGGTACACGGCACGGCCCTCAATGGCAGCACGGTGGCGTCCGCTCCACGTCACGACCGGCTCATCGTTGAGTTGCCGCAGCAAATCGAGCTTCTCGAGGAAGAGCGACTCGTACTCGGCGAGGTCGTAGCCAAAGAGTGGAAATGACTCGATGAATGATCCGCGCCCGGCCATGATCTCGGCGCGGCCCTCGCTGAGCAGGTCAATTGTGGCGAAGTCCTGGAATACCCGCACCGGATCATCTGACGACAACACCGTGACGGCGCTGGTGAGACGGATGCGCGAGGTACGAACGGCGGCGGCGGCCAACACGATGGCGGGTGACGACACCGGGAAGTCCGGGCGATGGTGCTCGCCGACGCCAAAGATGTCGAGGCCCACCTCGTCGGCCAGCACGATCTCCTCCACCAGCTCGCGAATGCGCTGCCCCTCATCGGGTCGCCGTCCGGTCGCCGGATCGGGCGTCGCATCGCCAAACGAGTAGATGCCGATCTCCATCACGACCCGCCGTCCCGCTGTGCGCGCGCCTCGTCGAGCTCCCGCTGGATCACCCCGTCGTCGCGCTCGGCGAAGATGACGTACGCCACGTAGAAGACCCCGAGGCTGATGCCGAGTCCCACCCACACCCACAGCAGCACAGGCCAGTCGAGGGCGAGCCCGATGAGCCATCCGATTACGAGGCTGAATGGCACCATGGTGAGGCCGATGATCCAGAGTCGGCGGCGCGCCACGCGGCTGTACTCCGGGTTGGGATGGAGCCCTTCCTGCTGGGCCGCGACACGGGCCACGATCTGTTCGCGGCTCTCTCGCTCTTGCGGGCGCTGATCAGGGTGTGTCATCGCAGACAGGCTAGCGTGGCCCCATGCAGCGACCCACGTGCATCGGATGCGGCGAGCCAATCAAGCCGATGCGAGGGGTTCCCGGCGCGTGGGTGCATGCCTCGCGCACCGTCGCCGCCTGCGATCTGGATGCCGACCACATCCCCATGCCTGCCCGGGACGCCAGCGAACAGACCCTGGATCACCCCACGCGGGGCCAGGCCGACACCAGCGGGTAGGGCCTGATTGGTCCGCCACCACCGGGGTGGATCTCAAAGTGCAGGTGCGGCACGGTGCCCTGTGCATCGCCGGTCATCCCGACGTAGCCCACCACGTCACCCGCCTTCACCGACGCACCATCACGGGTGATCGCCGCAAAGCGATCGAGGTGGCAGTAGAAGTATTCATCGCCGTTGGTACCCCGCACCCACAGACGGTTGCCGCTCATGGGTGTGTTGCCCGGGCGCATGACGGTGCCCGTGACCACGGCGACGATCGGTGACTGCATCGCCGCCATCAGGTCAATGCCTTCGTGCAGACGACCACCGGCGCGCGCCTGCAGCCAGTCGTCGCTGAAGGTGGTGGAGGCGGCCACCGGAAATACCGGCTCGGTGCCAGGGGCTGCCAGCACCGGGTCGCTGGCACCCACCGATGCGGCGGCGCGGGTGGTGCCCGCCCGACGGGCCCGCAGCTCGGCCCGGAGGTCACCACGAGCCTGTTCAAGCCGCATGCGCTGGGCCTTCGCGAGCCCCTGCACACGGGCCGCCTCGCGTGATGCCTCCCGCTCCCCGGCGCGCGCCGTGACGATCGCCCGGGCCAGGCGGTCCTGCGCGGCTGCGAGTTCGGCGCTTCGGCGGCGCATGGTCACTGCCAGATGGGCGTCATCGCTGGCTGCCGCCCGCAGGGCCTCAGTCCCGACCATGAGGTCGCTGATCGATCCGCTCGACACGATGACCTCGACCAGCCCGGGGTCGGGGTGGCGGTACAGCGTGCTGATTCGCTGCGAAAGCCGCTCGCCCGCCAACATCAGCGCACTGCGGCTTGTCGCGAGCGCACGGCGACTCCGTGCGGCGTCGTCGCGCGCCTGCTGCACACGGTCCATCGCACGGTTATGCCGCGACGCGGCCTCGCCGGCCAGGGCATCAAGGTGTGCGCTGCGCGACTCGAACGCCGCCGCCCGCTGTTTCAGGCTGGTGACGTCGCGCGCAGCCCATGCCGCGGCGGGCACCACGGTGGTGGTGCACACGGCGAGCAGGGTGATGAGGGCACGGCGGCGGAACATGTCGGGTTCTCATTCGCCCCCGGCCTCCGGCGTCCTCACAACATGCGTTGCGAGATCAGCCCGCGTCTTCGCCCAGCACCTCGTTCAGCTGCGCCTGTGCGTTGATGGCTGCCGGGAAACCCGCGTACGCGGCCAACTGGATGACCAGCTCCCGCAGCTCGTCTTCAGTGATGCCCACGCGCAGGGCCGCGCGCATGTGCACCTTCACCTGACGGTCCTTGCCACCCAGGGCCATGAGCATTGAGAGTGTGGCGATCTGGCGCTCGCGCACGCCGAGCCCGGGGCGGCCATAGATGTCGCCGTAGATGGTGGCGATGATGCGGTCACCCAACTCGCCGAGGGTCGCCAGGGAGTCCTCGGCCTTTGGCCCAAGAATGTCCTTCACCCTCTCAACGCCATCGGCGCGGATTTCGTCGCGGGTGCGCTCGTCGTCCATTTCGCCCTCTCCCGATTGGTGGTCAGCCTGCTGCCGAGTTGCAGCATGGCCGGTACTCACATGCGGTCGCCCGATCCAACGGCTACGTTGCCCCTCGGTAACGACGCCGGAGGGCGGGGCACATGGAAAAGCTGACGCGATGGGTGCTGCGCCACAAGTTGATGGTGGTGGCATTCTGGGCTGTGGTGACCCTCATCGGCTTCATCACCGTACCCGGGCTTTCCAGTGTGCTGTCAAAGGACTTCTCGTTGCCCGGGCAGCCGGGGTACGAGGCCAACCAGGCCCTGCTGCACCAGTACGGCAACGGTGGAGTCTCCGCACCGCTGGTGGCGGTGGTCAAGCTGCCAGAGGGCTCATCGGTTACCGCACCAGCCGCCCAGGCAGAACTGGCGCGGGCGCTGAGCTCGGTGCAGAAGGCGGGCCCGGACATCCGCGTGGTGGGCTACCCCGGCACCCGTGACGCACGCTTCATATCGCCGGATGGCCGCACCACGTTCGCCTACATCTACGCACCCGTCATCCCGGGCTTCGACATGAAGCCGGTGTCGTATCCCCAGATCACCGCCGCGCTCGGCTCGTCCAAGGTGGCCGGCCAGCCCATCCAGCTCACCGGCATCGCACTGCTGTCGGGCGGCGGTGGCGGCAGCAAAGGTCCCAGCCTGCTCACCGAGGTCCTGCTTGGTGGCGTGGGAGCCCTCCTGGTACTCGCATTCGTGTTTGCGTCGTTCCTCTCCCTCGTGCCGCTGCTCATGGCCATCGTTGCAATTCCGTCCACACTCCTCATCATCAACGGCCTCGCACGCTTGACCGATGTCTCGTTCATCGTGCAGTTCCTCGTGTCGCTCATCGGATTGGGAGTCGCTATTGACTACTCCCTGCTGGTGGTCACGCGATGGCGCGAGGAACGCGCCCTGGGAGCCGAGGGCGACGAAGCCATCGTGCGCACAATGAAGACGGCGGGTCGTGCCGTGCTCGTCTCGGGAGGCGCCGTGGCGATCGGGCTGGCCGCGCTTGTCGTCATTCCCGTGCCCTTCCTGCGCAGTATCGGATACGGCGGTCTCCTCATTCCCGTCGTGAGCGTGCTTGTCGCCCTCACGCTGCTGCCGGTCATCCTCTCCAAGGTGGGCACCAAGCTGGAGTGGCCGCGAATTCGCAAGGAGGCCAACGCCAGCCGCGGCTGGAGCGCCTGGGCCAGGTTGGTCGTGCGCCACCGCTGGATCGCGGCAATCGTGGGCCTGGCAATTCTTGCCCTGCTGCTCGTGCCCGCCCTCAACATCGTGGTGGGCCAGCCATCGGCGACGTCGCTCGCCAATCCCGGGCCGGCCGCCACGGCGCTCAACGATCTGCACAGCGCAGGAATGGGTGACGGCACGCTCACCCCAATGGAGGTACTGGCCACTCCGGAGACAGCAGCAGCCACCGCCACCGCCATGGCGGCCGTCCCTGGAATCCGCCTGGCGGTGGCACCCGCTCCAAAGGTTCCTCAATGGACCAATGGCACAACATCGATCGTTGAGGTGATCCCCGACGCTGATGGCGCCACAGCGGCGGGGCGCGATGCCATCGGTGCGGTGCGCGACGCCGCAGCGGCGCTGCCCGGATCTCCGCAGGTGGGTGGTCTCGGACCCCAGAACCGCGACTTCATCTCGGCGGTCTACGGCTCGTTCCCGCTGATGATCGCCCTCATCGCCATCGTCACCTTCATCTTCCTGGCGCGCGAGTTCAGATCGCTGCTGCTGCCGCTCAAGGCCGTGCTGCTCAACGTGCTGTCGGTGGCCGCTGCGTGGGGAATCATGGTGTGGGTGTGGCAGGAGGGAAACCTTTCCGAGACCATCTGGAATACCCCTGCAACCGGAGCCATTGACGCATGGATCCCATTGATGGTGTTCGCATTCCTCTACGGCCTGTCCATGGACTACGAGGTATTCATCCTCAGCCGCATGCGCGAGGAGTTCGACGTGAAGGGGTCCAACACCGATGCCATCGTGGTGGGCATCGGACGAACGGGGCGCCTGGTCACCAGTGCCGCGCTCATCCTGTTCTTGGCCTTCATCGCCCTGGGTGCAACCCCGGAGACCACCGTGCGGATATTCGCCACGGGCCTCGCCGCGGGAATCCTTCTGGATGCCACCGTGGTGCGCTCGCTGTTGGTGCCTTCGCTGGTGTCGCTGTTCGGGCGCTGGAACTGGTGGCTGCCCTCATGGGCCGCCAAAGTGCTGCGCACCAAGCCGTCGCTGCCACCACCCGGAGCGGATTGACTCCCGGTGAGCGGTGGGGCGGCTACATGGCCACCCCGCCGCTCACCGACAGCACCTGACCGGTAATGAATCCGGCGGCAGGGGACGCAAGAAACAGCACGGCCTCGGCCACCTCGTCCGGGCGCCCAGTACGTCGCATGGGCGTGGCGCGCACGGCGCCCTCCACGATCTTCTTCCCCACCGGATCCGCCTCGAGCGCATCCTTGAACGCGGTATCGGTGACCGCCGGTGACACGCAGTTGACCCGCACGCCATAGCGGGCCTCCTCGCGCGCGAGCGACTTGCTGAACGCCACCACCGCACCCTTCGCACCCGCGTACACGGCCTCTCCCCACCCGCCCACGCGTGCCGTATCGGATGAGATTGAGACCACCGATCCGCCGGC
>CANJMX010000038.1 GCA_947475125.1 Actinomycetota bacterium | reverse complement strand
GCGGCGAGACGGCCCAGGTTCTGACCCTCGGCGTCCACGATGTACCAGCGGCGATCAACTTCGCCTGGCTTGGCACTCATGGTCGACTTCGTGGGGTGAGCGGTTGGCACGGTCCTCCAATGCATAGGCAGGCGGTGTCCACACCACCCGGAACGACGCGGGATCCTAGGGGAGGAAGAGGCATGCCGCAACCGCTGGCGGTGGGGAATCGTCCTCGGGTGTCTCGCATTGTGAACCACTGTCCCAAAAGGGGGGCTGTGCCCTCCCCGTTGTGTCAGGGTTGTTGCCCGAGAAACCCCTGTGTAGCACTACAGACGCATGAAGGATTGAGCATGAAGGAGCGTTTTCCCGCCATGAATCGCTGCAGGGCAGTCGCGGCCCACGGTCGCCGCTGCGTGCAGACCCCCTTCATGACAAGCCCGTTCTGCTGGCATCACACCGCCCGCGCAGATCGTGATGCCCTGCGTCACGAGAACATGCGCAGCGAGGATCACGCCAAGGTGTCGATCGACCGTATCGTCCACATCCTGGGCAACCGCGAGGTCACCGAGATCGCCGAGTTCCTCGAGTCGGGCGATCAGGGCGAGATCCGCATTGAGCGCCGGGGCGACCAGATCGTGGCCCACACGGAGCGCACCGGCTCGTAGCCACACGACCCGCGGGCGTCTCAGCCCGGGGTCACTCCCACTCGATGGTTCCGGGGGGCTTGCTCGTGATGTCGAGCACCACCCGGTTCACGCCCGGTACCTCATTGATGATGCGGCTTGAGATCTTCTCAAGCAGGTCATGCGGCAGTCGCGCCCAGTCGGCGGTCATGGCGTCGTCTGACGTGACCGCGCGGATGACAATGGGATAGGCATAGGTGCGGCTGTCGCCCTGCACGCCCACCGAGCGGATGGCCGGCAGCACGGCAAATGACTGCCACAAGTCGCGGTAGAGACCGGCGAGACGGATCTCCTCCTGCAGCACGAAGTCGGCATGGCGCAGGATCTCCAGCCGCTCGGCCGTGACCTCGCCGATGATGCGGATGGCGAGTCCGGGGCCCGGAAATGGCTGGCGCCACACCATGCGCTCCGGCAGACCGAGCTCCTCGCCCACCAGGCGAACCTCGTCCTTGAACAACTGGCGAAGCGGCTCGACCAGCGCCATGTCCATGTCATCGGGCAGGCCACCCACGTTGTGATGGCTCTTGATGACGGCCGCGTTGGTGCCGCCCCCCGACTCGATGACGTCGCTGTAGAGCGTGCCCTGCACGAGAAACTTCTCGTTACCGAGCTTCGCCGCCTCCTGATCGAAGGTGCGGATGAACTCACCGCCGATGAACTTGCGCTTCTCCTCGGGGTCGGTCACTCCCTTGAGGCCCGAAAGGAATGCATCCTGGGCGCGCACGTGGATCAGTGGCACGTTGAAGTGCTTGCCGAAGGCCTCCTCCA
The DNA here is from genome assembly GCA_947475125.1 of Actinomycetota bacterium. Taxonomy (GTDB): domain Bacteria; phylum Actinomycetota; class Thermoleophilia; order Miltoncostaeales; family Miltoncostaeaceae; genus SYFI01. Next base: position 9,278 of record CANJMX010000038.1, on the reverse strand, counting down.
CCTGCTCGCCCTCATTCATGCGCAGCATGCCGTGGTCCACGAATACACAGGTGAGGCGGTCGCCGATGGCGCGGTGTACCAGCAGCGCGGCCACTGCGCTGTCCACTCCGCCAGACAGACCACACATGGCGCGCTGGTCACCCACCTGTTCGCGGATGCGCGCCACCTGGTCGTCAATAACGTTCGCCGGGGTCCACGTGGGCGTCAGGTCGCAGGCATCAAACAGGAAGCCCTTAAGCAGATCGGTGCCAAACGGCGTGTGCACGACCTCGGGGTGGAACTGCACACCGAAGCGGCGATTCACCGGGTCCTCCATCGCGGCGACGGGGGCACCGGGGGTCTCGGCCGTCACGGTGAAGCCCTCCGGCGCCGACGTAACGGCATCGCGGTGGCTCATCCAGCAGGTGTCCACGGGCAGGTCGCGGAAGAGCCCCTCACGCGAATGCACACGGATCTCGGTGCGCCCGAATTCACCGGTGCCGCTGTTGGTCACCACGCCGCCCAGCGCCTGCGCCATCGACTGCATGCCGTAACAGATACCCAGAACCGGGATCCCCAGGTTCAGGAGCCTCGGGTCGAGCGACGGCGCACCATCCTCGTACACCGACGCCGGACCACCCGACAGGATGATGCCGCCGGGCGCGATCCGCACCACCTCATCGGGATCAACGTCGTGGGGCACGATTGCCGAGAACACACGGCATTCGCGTACGCGGCGTGCGATGAGCTGGCTGTACTGGGCACCGAAGTCAACGACCAGAATGCCCCCGCGGGCCTGATCGACCAGCTCGGGGGCGAGGGCGAACGCCATCCTCAGCCCATGCCGACGGACTGCGCCTGCTGCAGCTTCTTGCCCTCGGTCTTGAGCGCCGGCGCGACCATGACCTCGCACTTCTGGAAGCTCTGGATCGACTCGTACCCACATGTGGCAAGCGCGTTTCGCAGCCCGCCGATGAGGTTGAGCGAGCCGTCGTTCTCGTGTGCCGGGCCGAGGAGAATCTCCTGGAGCGTGCCGATGGTCTTGGTGCGCACCCGGGTGCCGCGCGGCAGTTCGGGGTGGAACGTCGCCATGCCCCAGTGACTGCCGCGGCCGGGGGCCTCTGCGGCCTTGGCCAGCGGGGAGCCGACCATGCAGGCATCAGCGCCACAGGCAACGGCCTTGGCGAGGTCGCCGCCATATGCCATTCCGCCATCGGCGATGACGTTGACGTAGTCGCCGGTCTCGAGCACATGCTGCATTCGGGCGCCTGCAGCATCGGCGATGGCGGTCGCCTGAGGCACACCCACGCCGATGACCTGGCGGGTGGTGCATGCAGCGCCCGGACCCACGCCTACCAGCACGCCCACCGCACCCGTACGCATGAGGTGCAGCGCCGTGGAGTACGACGCGCAGCCGCCCACGATGACCGGTACCGGGAGGTCGGCGATGAACTGCTTGAGGTTGAGCGGCTCGACCAGCGACGAGACGTGCTCGGCCGACACGACCGTGCCCTGGATCACAAGGATGTCCAGGCCGGCCTCGAGGGCCGGCCCGATGAACTGTCGAACCCGCTGCGGAGTGAGTGACCCGGCGGTGAGCACACCCGAGGCCTTGATCTCCTTGATGCGCGTCACCATCAGATCGACATCCACGTCGCGGGCGCGGTAGATCTCCTGCAGCCCCCGGGTTGCCGTTTCGGGCGGGTACTCCGCGATGCGGGCGAGTTCGGCGTCGGGATCCTCGTACCGGCTCTGGATTCCCTCAAGGTTGAGAACCCCGAGACCGCCGAGCTTTCCGAGGGCGATTGCCGTGGCAGGGTTGACCACGCCGTCCATGGCCGATGCCAGCAAGGGCATCTCCATCTTGTACGGGCCCAATTGCCACGAGAGATCGACATCTTCAGGGTCACGCGTGCGGCGGCTCGGGACGATTGCAATCTCGTCAAGCCCATACGCCCTACGCCCGCGCTTGCCACGGCCGATCTCGATCTCCACCCGGGACCCCTCTCGTCAGTCGTTCGAAGGGGCAACCTACCACCCCCGCCCGGATGGCGATGTGGGCCACCGGCTGCGACGCGGGGGCCCCTTATCCCCCTGCTGCGACCTCGTGCACGGTCACCTGGCGGGCGATCGCCTCCACGTCGCCGGGCGCCAGCACACCGGCACCAAGCAACTGCGTGCTGGCCGCGCCACAGGCGACCGCCTCGCGCAGGGCATCCTCCTCGGACGCGCCCACGTACACGCCGGACAGGTACCCGGCCAGAAATGCATCGCCCGAACCCACGCTGCTCACCACCTCGGTCATGGCGTCCACGCGAGCCAGCAGCGTGCGAGCTCCCCCGTCGCCGGTGAGGCTCGCCACGCATCCGCGCTCGTCGTGCACCAGCGCATTTCCCGCGCCCATGTGGCACAGCAGCGCGGCTCCGGTTGCGGCGTCCTCGTCGTCGGCGAACTCGTTTCCCACAACGTCCTCGGCCTCGCGGGTGTTCGGGCTCACCAGCCATGGTTCAGCCGACAGCGCCTCGCGCAGCGCCGGCCCCGGTGCGTCCACCACGATGCGCAGATCGGGCCGCGCGAGTTCCTGCGCCAGCACCGCGTAGTACTCCGCCGGCACGTCGCGGGGGAGCGACCCGGCAAGCACCACGATGTCGGCGCCGCGCGAGAGGTACCTGAGCTTCTCGCCGAGAAGCGCCAGCTCGGCATCGGTCACGCTCGGCCCGTACTCATTGATCTCGGTCTGCTGGTTGCCCGTGGGGTCAACCACAGCCGTTGATGTACGCGACTCATCACCAATGCGAACGAAGTCGTTGAGGATTCCCTCTGCCGTCAGCTGCTCGATGATTGCAGTCCCTGTACGCCCGCCGGCGAGTCCGGTGGCGATCACAGGCTGACCCAGGTTCCTGAGCGCACGCGCGATGTTCACGCCCTTGCCGCCCGGCAGGGTGAGCGAGTCGCTTGCGCGATGGCGCCGCCCCGCCTGAAAGTTCGGCACGCTGAGCGTGCGGTCGAGCGCGGCATTGAGGGTGACGGTGAGGATCATGTGAACACTGACCCTATTCCTTCAAATGCGGCCATCAGGTGATCGGTAAATCCGGGTGACGCCACAGCAACCGGCGCAACGAGCGCCGATCTGGCCACCACCGTGTCGCCCTGGAGCACCGCAACGCTGCCCACCCCCTGGCCGCGCGCAAGCGGCGCACTGATCGCCGAGGGCGCCGTGATGCGCAGCCGGATGGGCTTTCCCAGACGCACTGTGGCGATAACAGCCGACGCCGGGCGCAGTGCCACGTCGGTACCTGGGGCGCCCTGCACAGGTACTCGCACCACAGTGGTGCCCTTGGGTACGACTGTCGGACGGGCGTAATTGGAGAAGCCCCACTCGAGGAGGGCCTTCGCGTCGCGGGCGCGCTGGACACGGCTGTCCTCGCCCATCAGCACGGCAAAGAGGCCCACTCCGAGGCTGGGCGACGTCGCGTGCGCCACCTCCACGTAGCCCGCGCCATCGGTGTGCCCGGTCTTCACGCCATCCGCCGACGGCATGATCGACAGGAGGTCGTTCTCACTCGTGAGGGTGCGCGGCCCGTCCGGCCCTGGGATGGTGATGGTGCGGCGGCGGACGATGTCGCGCAGTACCGGCTGCTTCATCACCGCCTTCGCCACGGTGAGCAGGTCACGCGGAGATGACTGATGGCCAGCGGCATCGAGTCCATGGGGATTGGCGAAGTTGGTCGCCGCAAGCCCCATCTCCTTCGCCTTCTGATTCATCAGGTCGACAAACGCCGACTCCGATCCCGCAACTCCCGTGGCAATTGCCACGGCGGCATCGTTTCCGCTCTGCACCAGCAGCGCCCGCAGGAGATTGCGCATCACAATCCTCTCGCCCGGCTTGAGGCCGGCCGACGACTCGCCCACGGCTGCGGCCGAGGGCGGCACGGTGACCACCCGATCGAGGGCGCCACTGTCAAGCGCGACAAGCGCCGCCAGCATCTTGGTGAGGCTCGCCATGGGCCGCGCGGTGTCGGCGTTGTGCTCGGCCAGCACCTCACCCGTGGCGCCGTCGGCCAGCAGCCATGCGGAGCCGCCTGGGACGGGCGGAGGTCCGACGCCCAGGGCGACGGAGGGGACGGCCACAGCGGCAAGGACACCGAGTGCCAGCGAGAGGCGCTTCACGGCGCTGATGGTACCAGCGGCCACCCAACCCCCGAGGCATGGCGGGTGGCCGGGTGAGATCCTTCCGTCGTGAGTAATGACGTACCACAGGTGGTCGCGCACCCCAGCGATCCGGGCCCGGGTGGCCTGTCGGCGGCCGAGGCGGCGCAGCGTCGCCCACATCGCCGTCGCCGCCCCACGGGCCGGTCGTACGCCGCCATCGTCTTCGCGAACGTCTTCACGCTGTTCAACCTCATTCTCGCCGCCTTCGCCGTACTCACGCTGATATTCGGCGACTGGCGCGACGGCTTCTTCCTGGTGATCCTCATCCTCAACACCGGCATCGGACTGTTGCAGGAGATACGGGCCAAGCGCGCCGTGGATCGGTTGGCCGCACTCGTGGCACCCACCGCGCGCGTCGTTCGCGATGGCACTGAGCGGCGCATTGACCTCAATGACGTGGTGCCGGGCGATCTGGTCGTGCTCGGGACGGGGGACCATGTGGCGGCCGATGGCGTGCTGAGGTCCGCCGAGGGTCTGGCGCTCGACGAGTCGGTGCTCACAGGCGAGACCCGCCCGGTCGCCCGTGACCGGGGCGACCACGTTCGCGCAGGGGCGTTCTGCGCGGAGGGCGCCGGCACCTTCGTCGCCACGGCTGTCGGGCCCGATTCATATGCGGGTCGCCTTGCGGGCGTCGCCCGTGGATTTCGCCACCCGCTCTCCCCCCTCCAGCGCGGGATGAACCGCCTGATGGTGACCATGGTGGCGCTCATGATTCCCCTGGGAGCGGTGCTCGCGCTGGCCCTGTGGCATCGACAGGCCGATGCCGCTGAGACGGTGTCCACCGCAACCGCGGCAGTGGTCACGCTGTTTCCGGAGGGGCTCATTCTTCTGGCCAGCATCACCTACGCAATCGCCGCCCTGCGAATGACCCGACGCGGTGCGCTCTCGCAACAACTCGCCGTCGTCGAGTCGCTTGCATCGGTGGACGTGGTGCTGCTCGACAAGACCGGCACGCTCACCACCGGCCATGCGCGGTTGGTGGCGCGCGAACCGTCGCCCGGGGTGCGTCCAGAAGATCTCGACCGGGCACTCGGGAGATTCGCGGGGGCATGGGGCGACCTCGACGAAACGCTCACGGCCATCGCGCTGGCCATCCCCGCCATCAATGAGACTCCCGATGAGGTCACGCACTTCTCGTCGCGCCGGCGGTGGTCGGCCGTGCGGTTCGGTGACACCACGCTGGTGCTGGGAGCACCCGGGGTGATCAACGCCGGGCCGCTCGCGGATGAGGTGGCCCGCGAATCGGAGGCCGGGCGGCGCGTGCTGGTGCTTGCGCGTGGCCACATGCCACTGGGTGCGCCCGGCCCCGACGACGCCCCTCCCGTGGGCATCATTCCCATGGGAATGATCGCCCTCTCCGAGACCCTGCAGCCAGACGTGCGCGAGGCCATCAGGTTTCTCGATCGCGAGGGCATCCCGGTGCACGTCATCTCGGGCGACGCCCCGACCACGGTCGGTGCCATTGCCCGCGACTGCGGTGTGCGGGCCACCGCGCCCATCCTGGCGTCGGACCTGCCGACCGAACCCGCCGCTCTGGCCCGCGCGGTTGCACACGCGGGTGTGATTGGCCGTGCGGGCCCCGACGACAAGGAGCGCATTGTGCGTGCGCTCACCGCGCAGGGTGCGACCGTGGCCATGTTCGGCGACGGGGTGAACGACGTGCCGGCACTCAAGGCGGCGCACGTCGCCATCGCTCCTGGCACGGCCACCGAGATGGCCCGGGCGGTCGCCGATGTGGTGCTCGTACGGGGCGGGTTCTCGGCGCTTGCACCCATGGTGGCAGAGGGCCGACAGGTGCTTCGCAATCTGCAGCGGGTGAGCAACCTCTTTGTCACCAAGTCATTTCTCGCGGCGTTCCTCATCCTCACCATCGGGCTCACCCCCGCCAGCTATCCGTTCCTGCCCCGGCACCTCTCGCTGCTCTCGGCGCTCACCATCGGCATCCCGGCCCTGTTCCTGGCTCTTGCCCCCAGCACCGGTGAGTGGCGGCCGCGGGAGTTCGTGGCCAGCACATTCAGGTTTGCGCTCCCGGCTGGTGTTGCCGCCGGATTGGGCGTGACCTCGAGCTATCTCTTTGCCACCAACGTGGAGGGCGCCGATGTGATGACGGCCCGCACGATCGCCGTCACCGCGCTGATGACCATCGGGCTCTGGCTGGTGCTGGTGCTCGAACTGTCAGGGGTACGACGCAGCGCCTGGGTCATCCTCTTGTGCCTGGCGATGGGCGGGGCCTATGCCGCCGTCGTCATCGTCACGCCGCTGCGCGACTTCTTCGCACTCACGCTCATCAGTCCGCTCGACATCGCCATTGCGCTGTCGGGAGCGGCCATCACCGCGGCCGGCCTGTGGATCCTCGACCGGCGATTCCGGCCAGAGCCCCTTCGCGGACCCCTTCCACGGTGGATGGCCCGGATGGTTCCGAGGTCCATGAGGGCCGACGACGACTGACTAGATGGGCTGGCCGCCCCGCAGCTCTGGGTGGAAGCGCATGAGGCGCTCGTCGAGGTCGTCCAGGGCGCGGGCGCGGACGACCCCCGGCAGTGCCCCCACCCGCTCGTAGTGGTCGGCAAGGCGCGGACCGCCGAGGGCGAGGTCGTCGTAGTAACTCCCCCAGCCGGTGAGCATGTACAGGTAGATGTCCGAGACCCCCGGCAGATCTCCCGCCAGCCACTCGCGCCCTTCAAGCCATGCCTCGACATGTGCGCCATGGCGTGCCATCGCATCCCTGCCCTGGGCCTCCATCGCCGGCCACGCGGCTTCATCCGGTGTGAATGCCCGGGGGACCATCAGCGGCCACCAGCCCGGGTGGAAAGTATTGGCCAGCCACACCATCCAGCGCAGATGGTCAGCGAATGCCGGCGTGCCATGGGCCGGTGAGAGGTGGGCGGCGGGAAACCGCTCTGCGATCCACAGCAGCACAGCGCCGGTCTCGGAGATCGCCACATCCTCTTCGCAAAGGGCAGGCACGCGCATGAGCGGGTTGGCGGCGGCGAATCCCGGGGCCTCATCGCGCTGCCGCGGATGCACGTTCACCACGTCGTACCCGGCATCTGCGCACTCGAGTGCGGCGCGCGCCGCGAACGACGACGAGCCGGTGATCTGGAAGAGGGTGATCATTGTGGTGCCTCCGGGAGGTCCATGAGAAGGCGCGCCACCGCGCCGTAGTCGAGTGCGCCGTCCACCTGATCGAACAGTGCCGATGCGGCGTCGCCGATGGCCAGCGGTGCCCCGGCGAGGTCGCGGGCGTGCCCAAGGTCCTTACGCAGGTCGCGTGCACGGAATCCGGGACGGTGATCGCCGCGAAGCACCCGCAGAAACAGATTCTGAAGTTGCCATGAATCACCCGACGCGGCCCCCACCACGCGCGTGAGTACCGCCGGGTCGACGCCTGCGCGCTGACCCACGCCAAATGCCTCGGCCGTGCCCGCGGAGATGATGGCCACGAGCAGGTTGTTGACCAGCTTGGCCACCAGCCCCGACCCCACCGGCCCGCAGTGCACGCGTTTTGCCGGGTCGCCGATGGCATTGAGCACCGGGGCGGCGGCGGCGATGCCCGCGGCGCTCCCACCGCACATGACCGCGAGCGTCCCCGCATCTGCACCCGGAGGACCACCGCTCACCGGGCAATCGAGGTACTCGCACCCGCCGGCCGCCGCGAGAACGGCGGCCTCGCGTGCAGCGGCGGGGGCGATGGTCGAGGTGTCCACAATGATCAGGGGCGGAACCGGCGCGGCCATGGCGGCACCAACCACCTCGATCGCGTCGTCGGAGTCGGTGACCGACAGCAGCAGCAGGTTGGCCCCATCAACCGCGGCGGCCACACCAGCTACCGGGATGGCGGGCAACCCCTCGGCGCGGGAGGCGGTCCGCGCATATACCCGCACTTCGTACCCGGCGCCAGCGAGGTTGCGGATCATGCCCGCCCCCATCAGCCCGGCTCCCACCACTCCCACGCGCATCCCGGCCACCCTAGCCCGCCACGTCATCGTCGCCGCGCGCCACCGCGTCGCGGTCGGCGCCGCGCGGCAGACCACCCCGCCAGTCGCATCCCGGGCACCGCTCCTCGCCCTCCAGGTGCCCTTCGGCCCATGCCCGGGCGGCCACCATGGGCAGCACCCGATCAGTGGGACGCCCCTCACGCAGCATGCCCAGCGCACCGATCACAATGGCCGCAAGCACGGAATCGGCTGGATCGGGGAATGGCGGCACAGGGCCCGGGGCCTTGAGCCCGGGGATGGCGCCGGGGCGGTGCCCGGGGAAGCAGGCCTCGGCGATCAACTCCGGGCGCGCGATGCCACGGGCGAATCCGCAACCGCCGTCGCAGCCGTCGCAGCGGTCCTCGCCATCAATGTGTCCCTCCATCCAGGCGTGCACCGCCAGGTCCACCACGGCCTGCGGCACCGAGGCCGAGTCGGCCATGCGCAGGGCCCGATCGAGCAGGCCCGCGAGTACGGCCCCATCGGCGATGGGGGCCGGTGGCACATCGACATCACCCGAGTAGAGCGGGTGCGCGGTGGGGCGAAAGCCGGTGGGGCCCGCGTCGGTCAATGCCCACCCCCGGGTGCCACGGGGGGATCCACCACGTCACCCGCGCGGCCCGTGAGGCGACGCCACCCGGCGAGCACCGCGGGGGCGAGCGCCAACGCCGCGATGTCGAACAGCACATATCCCGCAGCCGCACCGCTCGGCGGGTTTCCATTCATCAGGCCGAGTCCCGGGATGTACTCCTGCCACCGCCATGTGCCCACCCATGTACCCCAGATCTCGAGGAATGCCACGAAGAAGAACACCCCTGCGTACAGCTCAGGTGCGCGCCCGCGCAGAAGAAATACGATGAGGATTGCCGAGGCAATGGCCCCGGCCACGTCAATGCGCCCGAGCACGCCCGAGAGTCCGAGGCCCGCCCACGTGGCCACGCCCACGATGGCCGCCGCGCGCACGATCGCATGGTGTGCGTTGGCCAAGCGCGTCTGGGAGAAGCGGTACCCCACCAGATACACGAGGCCGTGTCCGGCGGGGACGAAGATGGGGAGATTTCCCAGGCGGTAGTCGTAGATGCCCCAGATGAGCGAGCACAGGATCTCCGC
>CANJMX010000037.1 GCA_947475125.1 Actinomycetota bacterium | reverse complement strand
GGCCTCTCCGGGAGGCGCGCTGGGGCGTAGCCAAGCGGTAAGGCTGCGGGTTTTGGTCCCGCGATCGGGGGTTCGAATCCTCCCGCCCCAACCAGGCACACAACACAGGCCAGCGAGATGAGCGTCGGCGCAGTCGTACTTGCCGCGGGTCACGGAACCCGCATGCGTTCTCGCCTCCCGAAGGTCCTCCACCCGATCGCTGGTAGGCCCATGATCATGTGGGTGCTCGACGCGCTCGGCGAGGTGGATCCGGCCTCGGTGGTGGTAGTGCTCGGCCCCGAGGGTGACGAGGTCATCGAGTCACTTCCGGCCGGCATGTGCACGGCGCTTCAGGAGGTGCGCGATGGCACTGGCGGTGCCACGCGTGTCGGGCTCGAGGCCCTCGATCCCGCGGTGGACACCGTCGTGGTCATGTGCGGTGACACCCCGCTGGTGGATCCGGAGCTGGTGAGCGCGCTCATCAGCGATCACGTGCACAGCGGCCGTGCGGCCACCATGGTCACGGCAATCCTTCCTGATGGTGGCGCCTACGGCCGGGTTATCCGTGAGCCGACGGGCGTGCGGGTGGTGGAGGCGCGCGACGCGCACCCCGACGATCTTGCGGTGCGCGAGATCAACGCGGGCCTGTTCGCATTCGACCGCGCCGCGCTCGACACCGCCATTGCCAAGGTGGGCAGCGAAAACGCACAGGGAGAGATCTACCTGCCGGATGTCCTCACGCTGGTGGCAGGCGAGGTGGGGGCGCTGGTGGCTCCCGATGCCACGGTGGTGCAGGGCGTCAACACCCGTGCCGACCTGGCCGACTGCGAGGCCGTGATTCAGGCACGACTGCGCAACGAACTGATGCTGGGCGGGGTGACCATGCCCGACCCATCCCGCGTGCTGGTTGATGCCTTCGTGACCGTGGGCCAGGACACCACGCTGTGGCCCGGCACGGTGTTGCGCGGCGCGACCAGCGTTGGGGAGGGGTGTGAGATCGGCCCCGACGTGGTGATGGTCAATTCGTCAGTAGGCAACGACACCGTTGTGGTGAGTGCCCACGTGCTGTCGTCGGCAGTGGGCAACGGTTGTCAGGTGGGGCCGTTCGCGTACCTGCGCCCGGGTGTGGCCATGGCCGATGGCAGCAAGGCCGGTACATACGTGGAGATGAAGAACACCACGCTCGGCGAGAACAGCAAGGTGCCCCATCTGTCGTACGTCGGCGACGCCGAGGTGGGCAGCAACACCAATATCGGCGCGGGCAACATCACGGCCAATTACGACGGCTTCCGCAAGCACCGCACCACTGTGGGCAGCGACGTGAAAACCGGCAGCGACTGCGTGCTGGTTGCGCCGGTTACCATCGGCGATCGCGCGATGACCGGGGCAGGCTCCATAATCACCGGCGACGTTCCCCCGGGTGCACTCGGAATCGCACGTGCCCGGCAGCAGAACATCGAGGGCTTCACCGACAAGGCCGAGGCGCGGGCCAAGAAGGCCGCAGCCGATGACGACCCCGGAGCACACTGAGCATGAGCACCAAGAGCATCGATCGCGACGACTCCAAGCGCCTCATGGTGTTCGCAGGCACATCCAGCAAGGCGCTGGGCGCACAGATCGGCAGTCGCCTGGGTATCGAACTCGGCGAGGTCATCATCCAGCGCTTCCAGGATGGCGAGATCTACGTGCGCTTCGAGGAGAGCATCCGAGGCGCCGACATCTTTCTGGTGCAATCCACCAGCACGCCGGTGAACGACTCCCTTATGGAGTTGCTCATCATGATCAACGCGGCCAAGCTCGCCTCGGCGCACCGCATCACCGCGGTCATGCCCTGGTATGGCTATTCGCGGCAGGACAAGAAGAGCTCACCGCGCGAGCCCATTACGGCCCGTCTGGTAGCCCAACTGCTGGAGGCCGCCGGTGTTGACCGCGTGCTCACCATGGACCTGCACGCCGGCCAGATCCAGGGCTTCTTCCAGATCCCGGTAGACCACATGACGGCCACACCCATCCTCGCCGACCATTTCATGGAGCGCCAGTTCGCCGGCGACTTCCCCGAGGGGCTCGTGGTGGTGTCGCCGGACGCCGGGCGCGCAAAGCTCGCCAATCACTTCGCCGAGAAGCTGGGCGCGCGCCTCGCGGTGCTGGCCAAGCAGCGGCCCGAGCACAACACTGCGGAAATCACGTTCCTTATCGGTGATGTAGAGGGCAAGGCGGCCCTGCTCATTGACGACATGATCGACACGGCCGGAACCCTGTGCGCAGGGGCCGCCGTGGTGAAGAAGGCCGGTGCCACCAAGGTGCTGGCCGCTGCCACACACGGAATCTTCTCGGGCAAGGCATTCGACCGGCTTGAGGAGTCGGTGATCGAGGAGATCGTGGTGACCGACACCATTCCGGTGCCGGAGGGCTCGGCCGGCGGCAAGATCCAGATCCTCTCGGTGGACCGCATCCTGTCCGACACCATCCACAACGTCTTCTGCGACGAGTCGGTGTCGGAGATCTTCGCGGGCGAGAACCAGCTGTTCTGATGCACCCGTACTGAGGGCCTGCCCCGTGGGCGCGGGCCTTGCGGACACCTGCTGTCCATCGCCGCCGTGTGACCACCACCGGCGCCCGGGTGCCTGTGTGCCACGCCACGCCACGCTGACCGGACGTCCCGTATGCGCTTGGCCAGTGACACATCACGGCCGCCAGCCGACCGGGTCGTGTTGAGTTGCCCCGGTGATGTCAAGTAATACCCCTCAGGCCACCCCTGGTGATGAGTCGACCCTGAACCCGCTTCAGCGCCGGGTGTGGTTTCTGTCCGGCCTCGGGGTGCTCCTCGATGGGTTCGACCTGTTCATCATCGGAGTGGCCCTACCGCTCATCACGGTGCAGTTCGCGCTGGGCGACTTTGACAAGGGCCTGGTGGGCGCCGCGGCGGTTCTCGGTGCGGTCGTGGGCGCGGCGGTCATGGGACGCCTTGCCGACCACTTCGGGCGCCGGCTGCTGTTTGTGGCCGACCTGCTCCTGTTCGTCATCTTTGCGGTGCTGTCGGCATTCGCATGGGATCTGTGGAGCCTTCTGGCCTTCCGGTTCCTCTTGGGGTTCGCCGTGGGTGCCGACTACCCCATTGCGTCGTCGTATCTGGCCGAGTTCATGCCGTCGAGTGTGCGCGGGCGGTGGATGGTGGGTGCATTCAGCTTCCAGGCCATTGGGATCCTTCTGGGCGCGAGCCTCGGTGTGCTGATCCTGCTGTCCGGAGCCGACCAGGATCTGGCGTGGCGTCTCATGCTGGGGGCCGGAGCGCTGCCTGCGCTGGTCATTGTGTTTCTCAGGCGCTCCATCCCGGAGAGCCCGGAGTGGGAACACGCGAAGAAGGCCCAGAAGAAACACCCCGGTATTCGGGCGCTCTTTGCACCGGGCCTCCGGCGACGCACCATTCTCGCCGTGGTGCCGTGGTTCCTCATGGACATCATGCTGTACGGCGTGGGGATCTTTACCCCCACCGTTCTCGCCATGATCAGCATCGGTGGCGACGGCACGGTCATCGGGAAGGACATCGCCGTCACGGCGGGCACCGCAGCCCTCGACATCTTTCTGGTCATCGGCTTCGTCATCGCCATCGTGCTGGTGGAGCGGGTGGGGCGCATGTCGCTGCAGATCGTGGGCTTCGTGGGCGCGACGGTGGGCCTGTTGCTCCTTGCCACGGGATCGCTCGGGGCCCAGTCCGACCCCGTCATCCTCATCGGGTTCGCCGTGTTCAACCTGATGGTGAACACGGGCCCCAACTCCACCACCTTTCTCGTGGCGGCGGAGGTGTTCCCCACCGAGCTGCGGGCCACTGGCGCGGGGCTCGCGGCCAGCGCGGCCAAGCTGGGCGCCGTTGTGGGAATCATCTCGTTGCCGCTCATGCTGGGATCGATCGGACTCGCGGCCACGATGTACATCATCGCCGGGGTCAGCGCGCTCGGCATGATCGTGACCTCCGTCTTCCGCTTTGAGACGGCCGGCCGGGAACTGCGCGAGGTCAACACGATGCCCTATCCGCTTCCGGCTCCCACGGGCGCCAACGACGATCGGTAACCACCTGCCCGGGGGCTAGGTGGTGGCGCGCTCCCGGCAGGTGTGGATGATGTCCAGCGCCTCGGCGCGATCTCCCCAGCCGCGCACCTCGGTCTCGCCCGGCTCCAGGTCCTTGTAGACGGTGAAGAAGTGCTCAATCTCGTTGAGCAGGTTGGGGTTGACGTCGGTGATGTCCTCGATGGCCGACCACTGCGGGTCCTTCAGCGGCACGAGGATGACCTTCTCGTCGTGTCCCTTCTCATCGCTCATGTGGAACACCGCCACTGGGCGCGCGCGGATCCAGCAGCCGGGGAACGTGGGCTCTCCCAGCAGCACCAGGGCATCGAGAGGGTCACCATCTTCGGCAAGGGTCCCTTCGATATAGCCGTAGTCGGCCGGGTACCGCATGGCCGTAAAGAGCATGCGGTCGAGCATGATGCGACCGCTCTCCTCGTCCAGCTCGTATTTGTTGCGGGACCCCGCGGGGATCTCCACCTGAACCATCACGTCGTCGTCACTTGGCATGGGCGCGATGGTGGCACCCTGCGCGCCTGACGGCCCCCCGAACGTGCAATACCCTTGGCACATGCCCCATCGATCCGTAACGCGCCCACGCGTGCTCGCCGGGCTCATCGCCGCAATGGTCGTGGCGCTCGGGGCGGTGGTCACCGCAGCCGTGGGTGGTGTGGTTACCGATCGTGGCCTGCTCCCCGATCTTCACCAGCTGCCGCCGTACGGTATTTCGGCGCGCACCGCGCCGCACGGACGTGTGGTGCTCACATTTGCGTCGGCCGTCGGCAACGGCGGGCAGGGGCCGCTCATCCTCAACGGGACCCGCGACCGTCGCCACGCTGTGATGACTGTCACTCAGGAGATCGTGCAGACAGATGGCACCCGGGTGCGCCTGCCGATCGCGGGCGGTATGCGGTACACGCCATTCGGCCATAACCACTGGCACTTCCTGCAGTTCGACGCCTTCGAGTTGCGCGACCCCGTAAGCGGCGCGCTCGTGAGCGAGGGGCACAAGGTGGGGTTCTGCTTGGGCAGCCGCTTCGCGATGGAGCCGCCGGTGCCGGGCGCGCCCGCGGTACCGGCCATCAACACCAACTGCGGCCGGTTCCTCCCCGGGCTCACGCGCATGCGTATGGGTATCGACGTCGGGTACGCCGACGACTACGCCGCATATCTCGAGTTCCAGTACATCGACATCACGAACGTGCCAACGGGCCGCTACGTGGTGGTGCACCGGGCCGATCCTCAGAAGCGGCTCGTGGTTGGCGACCGCTCAGATGACGTTGCATCAACCCTCATCGAGATCGGCGCCACAGCGGGTCGGGGAAAGGTTCCGTCCGTGACGACGCTCGCCGAATGCGCGGCCACCAGCGGCGCGCCTGACCAGCCATGCGTCCCCACGGCCGGTCCGTGAACGATTTGTAAGGACTTGCCACCCCGCCGGTAAGCGATGGGGTAGGTAGGCCCCACTCCATTGGGGAGTAAAGGGAGCATGGGTGTGTGCACTCCCCATTCCTCAATTCCGTTCGGTCCATCGGGCTCGCGGCGGCACTGCTCTGCATGGGCGGCATGCTGGCGTCGTCGGCGGGCGCGGTCGGCACCGCCTGCACAACCGGTGCCGTTTCGCTGTCCTCTCCCGACCGCGCCTCGTTCCAGTGGACCCTCCCCGGCACGTGGGCATCAAATGGATCCGCTCGCATCCTCGCGCGGCCGTACGGCAGCAGCGCGGCCTGGAGCCAGCTGGCGACGGTCAGCGGATTTCGCACCGCGGGAACCAGAACGACCGCCACGACAATCCCGGGCCTGACCACCGGCTCGTGGTCGTGGCGGGTTGAGCTCACCCCGCCGACCGGGGCGGTGGACTGGTGCGACGCCGCGACGCCGATCGTCATCACGCGTTCCGCGGCTCCCACCATCACGTTGTCCGGCACACGCATCACGGCCGACGGCTGGCGGGCAATCGTGGGCGGCCAGACGGTCAGCGTGGCCCGCGCCATGGGTGATGGCATCTCGGGTACGTCGTATGTGCGGTTCCAGGCACCGAGTGGCATCTGGGGCACCGAGGCCCAGGCGCCGGTCGCGATTCCCACATCCAATGTCATTTCGGTGCAGGCGTACCGGCGATCGAGTTCCGGCCTGACAGGAGCCACCACAACCATGTCGCTCCTCAGCGATGTCGACCCTCCCGCTGTGCCGTCTGTGTCGTCCAAGAGCATCACGGTGGATTCCAGTGGTGGGGCGGTGGCGCTCGGTGCGTCGTACGACCAAGGGTCTGGCACCACCACGTATGAGTGGTCGCTCCTGTCGAAGGGGGGGATGCAGAGCGGCTGGGCGTCGGCAACCGGTATGCGCGTGGCGGTGGCGGCAGCTGACGCGGGCGGCACGCTCTACCTGCGGGCCTGCGACCGGGTGGGCAACTGCTCCGATGCGGTGGGCGTGGCCATCGAGGCCCACGCAACCACCCCGGGCGCTCCTTCGAACCCCGCCGGCCCGACACCCCGCACGCCTGCGCCCCGCGTCGTGGAGAGCACACCGCCACGCATCACTGCGCTCACGGTGCTGGCGCCCGCGGGCGGTGCAGCCCGCGTGGCCGTGGACCTCAGTCGCCCTGCCGAGGTCACGTTCATCGTTACCAATCGCGGCGCGGCCGTTTCATCAGTGGCCGTGTGGCTCGGCGCGGGGCAGACGCTCGTGCGTATCCCCGGGGGGGTCCGTGCCGTCGCCGGGGCAACGTTGACCGCGCATCCGGTGGCCGGGGCTGTGAGCGGTGAGACGACCACCGTCACCCTTTCGCTCCCTGCTGCGGCCCGCACCCGCGCCGCGGAGACCGCACGGGTCACCACGCGCATGCGATCACATGCGACCGCAATGCTCTACGACATGGACACCGCAGTGCGCGACATCGTGCGCCCGTCCGACGGTGCCGCCGGGCTTTCCGGTGCGCAGGGCGCCCGGCGTCAGGAGCCGTCCACCAGCGCACTGTTCGGTGCGGCCGACGAGCAGTGGATGGTGGGGAAGGTGACCATCGATGAGCTCATGGACCTGTCCCCGGGCGAGATGGCCGACGTCATCCGCACCGCCATCGATGACGCCCCGTCGCATGTGGTGGGGCTCGACGAGATCATCCCGGCGGCTGCCGACCCCGCTGCGCCGATGGTGGTGGGCGGCAGGGTCCCTGTGGCCGATGCGTCCGCGCTCTCCTCACGTCTGGCAGCCGCATTTGCCGCCCTCGATGAACCCTCGCCATATGGGGGAACGTGGGCATCGCGGGTCAACGTGTACCTCGCTCCGGCCATGAGTACCGCGATTGCGGCGGGGAGTGGTCCCAACCACAACCTGGGCCGCGACGGCAAGCCCCACTTCCGTACCTACCGCACCGTGATGGCAGGCCTGGCCCGCGTGGGCGGAGTCTGGATGGAGATGTACCACGGAACTGCGGAGGGCGTGACATCACCCTTCTCGGTTCGTGAATGGACCCGGGCACCGTCGTCGATGACCGCCGAGTACCGCCGCGCAGGAGGCGACCCCACCCACCTGCACCTCTTGATGACCGGCAGCGCCGCGTATCCCGCCGGACGCCTGCCCAGCGGGTGCGTGACTCCCCAGCGGTGCGCGTGGCAGATGGCCGAATCCACATCCAGCGGTCGTGCGATGGTGGCCAATGGAGTGGGCGCGTACCGTCTCGGCGACGCCGCGCGCCCGTTCCTTTCGGAATGGCAGGCACGCCTGCCGTAGGCTGCGCCCTTGTTCGCAACGCATCCGGGATGATCCGTGCTTGACCGAATCGCGAGGACGTCGCAGGCCCATCCAGTTCGCGTGATCATCATCGCGCTCGTCCTGGGTGCCGCCGCTCTCGGGATCGGCACGGCCCTCATCGGATCGCTGTCGTCGGGTGGCTTCAACGATCCCGCGTCTCAGGCGGTACTGGCGCAGGACGCCGTGGTCGCCGCCACCGGGGCATCCGCCGTGCCGTCGGTCGTGGCCATTGTTGACCCCGGAACGCCAATCGCATCACCCGCGGGGCAGGCGGCAGTGGCGGACGTGGTCAGCACGATGAAGGCCGACCCAGATGTGGCACGCGTGGTGGGGCCGGTGCCGGGCAGGGCCGGCCTGGTGTCGCGGAATGGCGATCTGGCAACCGTGGTCGCGTACTTCGGCAACATCGACGACAGCCAGTCGCAGGTGGCGGCGCTGCGTCTTCACGACGAGCTCTCGCGTATGGATGGCGTGCAGGTGGGCGGGGGATGGACCGCCGCCGCAGAGACCAGCGCGATCGTGGGCGAGGATCTGCTCCGGGCCGAACTGATCGCCTTCCCCCTGCTCTTCCTGGTGTCGCTCTGGGTGTTCCGTGGGCTGGTGGCCGCACTGCTGCCGCCCGTGATGGGCGCACTCGTCATCTTCGGGGGTTTCTTCTTCCTCGGGGTCAGCAACCAGGTCTTCGGCGTGTCCGTGTATGCGCTCAATCTGGTGACCGGCCTGGGCCTGGGGCTCGCAATCGATTACAGCCTCCTCATCGTGTCGCGGTACCGCGAGGAGATCGCGCGGTCCGGCCCGGGCCTGGGTGCGCTCACCGCCACGCTGCGAACCGCGGGCAAGAGCGTCATCTTCAGCGCCATCACGGTGGGTGCCGCGCTGGCGGGCCTCATGATCTTTCCGCAGAACTTCCTGTTCTCGATGGGGCTCGGGGGATTGATGGTGGCCCTGGTCGCCGCCGTCGTGGCCGTGGGGGTGCTGCCCGCAGTTCTGGCACTGCTGGGAAACCGCATCAACGCGCTTGCGCCCCGGCGCTGGCGGGCACGCAGCGAGCATGCAGATGTGGTGGAGGAGTCGGGCGGCTGGTATCGGCTGTCGAGGTTCGTCATGCGCCGGCCGGTGGCCGTGGCGCTTGCGAGCGGCGCCTTCATGGTGCTGCTGGCGCTGCCGGCGCTCGGCATCCGGTTCACCACCACCGACTCCAAGGCACTGCCAGTGGCCTCGGCAGCCCGCCAGGTCGACGACACGCTGACCGCTGAGTTCCCGGACGATCGGTATTCACCGATCTTCGCGGCGATCACCGCGCCCAACACCTCGGCGGCCAGAACGAAGATCGCCGACTGGTCGAAGGGCGTGTCAACGCTTCCGGACGTGGAGACGGTGCACCCGGCCCGGTATCTGGGGCGCAACACGTGGCAGGTGGACGTCTACTCCAAGACGCCGGCCCTCGACCAGCGCAGCATGGATCTGGTCAATGCCATTGATGCCCGCGCCGGGCCGTATCCGGCGCTCATCGGTGGCTTTACGTCGCTATTTGTCAGTCAGCGCGCGAGTTTGGCCTCGTACCTTCCCTGGGCGGTGCTGGTAATCGTGCTGGTCACGCTCGTCGCCCTCTTCGCGATGACCGGATCGGTGATCCTGCCCATCAAGGCGGTGATCATGAACCTGCTCACGCTCGGCGCGACGCTGGGCGTGCTCGTGCTCATCTTCCAAGATGGTCGCCTCGAGGGGGTGCTGCAGTACACCGGGGTGGGCGCGGTGGACCTCACACAGCCAATCCTCATCGGGGCGCTCGCCTTTGGGCTGTCCACCGATTACGCGGTGTTCCTGCTGTCACGCATCAAGGAGCTGCGCGACAGTGGGGCGGGCGAACACGAGTCGGTGGCCATCGGCCTGCAGCGCACCGGGCGCGTGGTCACGGCCGCAGCGCTGCTGTTCTGCATCGCGATGGGCGCCTTCGCAACGTCGCGCATCATCATCATCAAAGAGCTCGGTCTGGGCACTGCGCTGGCCGTTCTGCTCGATGCCACGATCGTCCGTGCACTGCTCGTTCCGTCGCTTATGGCGCTGCTCGGGAAGTGGAATTGGTGGGCCCCGAAGCCCCTTCGCAAGCTTTATGAACGGATTGGGGTGAGAGAAGGCCCCTGAGTCGCTATCCTCCCCCGTCGGTCCGGACCCACCCAGGAAGGCTTCACCCGATGTCGCAGCACGTTCCTCTTTCTGTCAGCACACGCACCGAGTTCGGCAGCGCCAAGACGCGCCGTCTTCGCAAGGCCGGGCGCCTGCCCGGCGTGCTGTACCAGCCCGGCGGCGACTCGCTGCCGTTCCTCGCGGACGAGTACGAGGTCCGTCGCCTCATCGCTCGCGGTGGTGTGCGCTCAGCGGTCGTCGAGTTGACCATCGACTCCGACCCTCCGCGCACGGTGCTGTTCAAGCAGTGGGATCGCGATCCGGTGCGTGACGACATCACTCACCTCGACCTGCAGCAGGTCGACCTGACCGTCGAGGTCGAGGCCGACGTGCCCGTCATCCTCATCGGCTCGGCCGTGGGTGTTCGTGACGGCGGCATTCTCGACCAGACCACGCTCACCGTTCGCGTGCGCGCCCTGCCGGATGCCCTGCCGCGCTCCATCGAACTGGACATCGCAGAGGTTGAGCTGGGTGGCTCGGTGCACGTGTCCGATCTCGTGGCGCCCACCGGCGTGACCATCATCACCGACAGTGAGGCCGGTATCGCCTCGATCATGATTTCCCGTGCAAACCTGGCCGACACCGATGTCGAGACCATCGGCGAAGAGGGTGCTGACGGCGCCGTCGAGTCCGACTCGTCGGAGGACGCAGGAGCCGGGGAGGAGTAGCGGCCAGTGGCGGACGCGGCAGCCGATGCGCCGCCGGTCCGCCTGGTGGTCGGCCTGGGGAATCCGGGCGCGAAGTACGCGCGCACCCGCCACAATGC
>CANJMX010000036.1 GCA_947475125.1 Actinomycetota bacterium | reverse complement strand
TCCGGTCGGGTCGTGCGCATCGACAAGGACGAGATCCTGGTCGACATCGGATACAAGAGCGAGGGTGTCATCCCCCTCAGCGAGCTCTCAATCCGCAAGTCGGTCAACGTTGCCGATGAGGTGCAGCTGGGCGAGATGATCGACGCCCTGGTCATGCAGAAGGAGGACCAGGATGGTCGCCTGGTGCTGTCCAAGAAGCGCGCCCGGTTCGAGAAGGCCTGGAAGCGCATCGAAGCCGCCTCCACCGCGGGCGAAACCGTTGAGGGTACGGTCATTGAAGTCGTCAAGGGCGGCCTCATCCTCGACCTCGGGGTGCGCGGCTTCCTGCCCGCCTCGTTGGTTGACATCCGCCGCGTACAGGACCTCGACGAGTTCCTCGGCCAGAAGCTCGAGTGCAAGGTCATCGAGCTCAACCGCAGCCGCAACAACGTCGTGCTGTCCCGTCGCGCAGTGCTTGAGCACGAGCGCCGTGAGGTGCGTCAGCGCATCCTCGACGACCTGGAGCCCGGCAAGGTTGTTGAGGGCACCATCTCCAACATCGTCGACTTCGGCGCGTTCGTGGACCTGGACGGCATCGACGGCCTCATTCACATCTCCGAGCTCTCGTGGAGCCACGTGAACCACCCGTCTGAGGTGCTGAACGTGGGCGAGAAGGTGGACGTGAAGGTGCTCGAGATCGACCGCGAGCGCCAGCGCATCTCTCTGGGCCTCAAGCAGACCCAGGCCGATCCGTGGCAGAGCGTCATCGAGACCTACCAGATCAACGACATCGTTCCCGGCAAGGTCACCAAGGTGGTCACGTTCGGTGCGTTCGTGGAGATTCACGCGGGCGTCGAGGGCCTGGTGCACATCTCTGAGCTGGCCGACCACCACGTGGAGAACCCGCGCGAGGTCGTCAACCAGGGTGACGAGCTCGAGGTGCGCATCATCGAGATCGACGCCGACCGCCGCCGTCTGTCGCTGTCGCTCAAGCGCGTCACCCCGGCGCCGGACGCATCCACTGAGGGTGCCGTTATGAGCTTCGGTGGGGACGACGATGAGCTGACCGACGACATCGCCGCCGAGCAGGTCGCGGAGATCGAGGAGGCCCCCGCAGAGGTGGCCGCTGAGCTCGAGCTGGAGGCAGCCGAGGCAATCGCCTCTGGCGATGAGCCGGCCGAGGTCGTGGAATCGGCCGAGCCGGTCGAGGCAGTGGAGCCCGTCGAGGTCGAAGAGGTCGAAGAGGCCACCGACCCGGCCGAGCCCGCCGAGTCTGAGGACTAGGCAGCAGCCCATGCGGAGTTCCCCGGTCTGCATCGGCCTGACCGGGGGAATCGGCTCCGGGAAGTCTGCGGCCCTCCAGGCGTTTGCGCGCCGGGGGGCCGCGGTGTGTTCCGCAGATGACGTGGTGCACGAGCTGTACGCCGATCCCGAGATCATCGACGCCGTGAAACAGCGATTCGGACCCGGGGTCATCGCGCCCGACGGCTCTGTGGACCGCGCGGTCCTGGGTGACCGTGCGATGGCCGCTGATGGAGGCATGCGATTTCTCGAGGACCTTCTCCACCCGCGTATCGGGGAGGCCCGCCGGCAGTGGATCGCACGGCAACGGGCGCTCGTACCCGCCCCGGCGCTCTTGGTATGCGAGGTCCCATTGCTGTTTGAGGCGGGGCTCGGGGATCGCTTTGATGCGGTCGTCGTTGTGACGGCCTCCGAGTCGGTGCGTCGGGCGCGGGTGTCCGAACGCGGACAGGACTTCGATGCGCGCGCGGCGATGCAGTGGTCCGAAGTCCGGAAGGTGCGCGGCGCCGATGAGTCGTACGTGAATGACGGCACTGAGGCTGCACTGGATGCGTGGGTCGGCGAGGTGTTCGGACGGTGGGCGGTGGATGGCCCGCGGTAGGCGACGCGGCCGCCGCCGCCTTATATGGCTCGTGGTAATCATCGGTGCGCTTGTGGCCACCGGGATGGTGATCCATTCGTCAAAGCCGGCCTGGTACGCGAAGTTCTGGTACCCGCTCGACTACCAGACCGCGATCAACCGGGAGGCGCGGGCCGATGGCCTGGACCCCGCCCTCCTCGCGTCGGTCATCTGGCGCGAGAGCGGGTTCGACCCGGCCTCACGCTCCCCTCGGGGCGCCGTGGGGCTCACCCAGGTGCTGCCGTCCACGGCTCGTGAGATTGCAGCGTCACCCAATCCGCCGGTGGGCCGCGCTGCCGATCTGGCTGACCCCGAGGTGAACATCGCGTTTGGGGCCTGGTACCTGCGCACGCTCATTGATCGATATGGCGGATCGGTGCCCGAGGCGCTCGCCGCCTACAACGCCGGGGCTGCCAACGTCACCAAGTGGAAGCAACAGGCCCTCGCCCGCGGCAGCGAGCTCAGGCTGCCCGACGACATCCCATTTCCCGAGACCAGGGCGTATGTGCAGGACATTCTTACCGCGTGGGCGGTGTATCGCCGCACATATGGAGACCAACTGGCCGCACCCTCGTAGCCTGCGGCTACACCACCACGGTCCAGCGAAGGGCCTTCCACGTGGTGACCAGCCCATTCACCACGTACGGGTCGCGCAGTACGTATTCGCCGACCTCAGCCGGGTCACACGGGTTGAAAACGATGGCGGCGCCACTTACCGGGTCACCCACTGCACCGGCCATCAGAATCGTGCCGGAATCCTTGAGCTGCTGCAGCAGCGCGATGTGCGCGTCGCGATAGGGTCCGCGGCGTTCGATGATGTCGTCGACGTACTCGTACAACAGCAGGGTGTGCGTGTCGGGATCCATGTGGCTCCTCTCGGGCTTCCTCGGCGGCGCACTCTAGTGGGGGAAGGCGCGGATACATGATGGATCTCGAGGCGGCACTGGCACTGACCCAGAACGTCACCAGCGCATCCATGTGCGATGCCGTGGCGGAGGTGCGGGGTCACCGGGCCCATGCGACGGGTCTCGTATGCGCCCGCCCAGGCACCGTGAGTGCAGGGTTCGCTGCCAACATTCGATTCGGACCCCGCCGCGACGACCTGCCCGTGCATGATCTGGCGAGCGCCGCCGGACATGCTCTGAGCGACGTGCCAGACGACGCCATTCTCATCCTTGCCGCTCCAGACGCGCCCCTTGAGGCCCTGGCGGGAGGCAAGAAGCTCGCCGCGGTCGAGGAGCTCGGGTACGCGGGCGTGATCGCGTGGGGCGCCATCCGCGACCGCGAGGAGGCGGCGGGCTACGAGATGGGGGTGTGGGCGCTGCACGAGAGCCCACGTGCCAGCGGCGACCTGCTGCAGATCATCGACGTCGGGGTTCCCGTGTCGTTCGGCGGCGTCACGATCGTGCCGGGGGACTGGGTACACATCGACGCGGCGGGCCTCGTGGTGGTACCCGCCGCTGATCGCGATGCGGTGCTGGAGGCCGCCGTGATCATTGAAGACGCCGACGCGACCGCGGTGACCGAGATCCGGCGCCGCGGCCGTCAGGCGCGCGCGTAGCGCTCAGGCGTCGTCGGCAGCCTGACTCGGCGCGGCGGCGTCCTTGCCGGCGACCGGCGGCGCGGCAACGGCGTCGCGCCACGTGGCGGGCAGGTCGTGGTTCCACTCGCCCTCCTTGGGACCGTTGCTCGGGACGCTCACGGGGTTGAGGCCGAAAAAGCGGTTGGGATGCGTGCTCTGCATGCTGGACTCCGGGACGGGTGCGGTGCGCACGGAGCCTACCCGGGTGGGGCGCCTGCGTTACCGGTCTTGAAGCGGGGCAGGCGTTCTGCCCACCACGTGTGTGTGTCGGCTGCGCCCGGTGCGCCGTAGGCATCGTCCATGTGGTGGGCCATTCGCAGGAGTGCGTCGCGCCACCCCGTGGCGTCGGGTGCTGCGGCGGCATCGGCGAGCGCGACGGCGGCAAGTTCCCACGGCGCCGTACGCGGAGGGATCGGTAGATCGGCGGCCTCGGAGGCGCTCAGCTTGATGGCGTCCGGGGAGAGCGCTGCACCGCGGTGACGGTCGAATGCCAGGCGGGAGAGGTGGGGGGAGCAGAGCGCCGCGGCAATCAGCCACGCCCGGTCGGCTGATGCGGGGAGGGCGATGACGGGCACCGATGGCACGAGATCGCCCAAGGGATCAACCGCGCACTCGAGTACCCGGGTCTGCGTCGCAAGCATCGCCTTCGGGCCCGTCACCGCATCGAGCCAGGCAGACACCCGCCCGGCCGACCGAAGGGTGTCGGTATCAACCCGCGGGTGTTCCCATCGGCGGTGCGAAAGGCGAGCGGGAATCGTGCCCCAGAGGACGCGACCGGGGTCGATGAGCCCCGCGGTGACCACGCGCATCCCCGGTCCGGACGGAGCATCGGAGAGCGCCGCGGTCACGGCGTAGTAGTGGCGGCGGAACCCGGCGATAGGAGTTGTGAGGTCACCGATGATGCCGGCGCTGGACGGGGCTGTGCGGTGCACGCCGTCGCGCCATGGCTCACCTGCGGCGTGGGCGGCTGGCCGGAACACCGCAGTGCCGGTCGCGGCGGCGTGCCGGCCCGCCGATCGCCGAATTGTGGTGTGGGGTCTGCCAGCGCGGGTGATGACCACACCGCACACGGTGACGGCGGCATCGAACACACCCTCGCCGTCGGTCCAGAGCCACTCCAGAGTGCCCTCAGCAAGCACCTGGGCCCGGGCGCCAGTGGCATCTCGGCTCGTGAGGAATGACGAGGGCAGGATCATGCCCACGCGGCCACCGGGGCGCACCAGCCTCAGCGAATCGAGCAGGAAGATCGTCGCAATGTTGGTGAGGGCCGCAACTCCGGGCCCAAGGCGTGCGCGCAACTGGGCGCGGGTGGTCGCGGGGATCGCACCACGCCGCGAGGTCGGGGAGAGGAAGGGCGGATTGGCGATGACAACGTCGAATGTGCCGTCGCGCAGAGGATGCGGGCGAAGCAGCGCGTCGGAACAGACGATGGTGGCCCCTCCGCGGCTGGCGTCGGCAAGCGCATGCCGGGCGCGGACGGCGCGGCCTGGGTCCATCTCCACCCCGATGAGTTCGGCACCATGGTGTGCGGAATGACAGGCCGCTGCGGCGAGGAGAAGGTTTCCCTCCCCGCACGCCGGATCGAGGATGCGGAGCACGCCGCCTGCGGCATCGGGTGTGAGCTCGCGGAGTGCCTCTGTGGCGAGGACGCCCGCGATGCCGGGGGGCGTGGGGTAGTCGCCCGCGTCACGCCGCCGACTCATCCGGCCGTGGACGGAATCGCACCGGAGCGGATCCACTCCCGCACCACACGCGGTACGTATGTGCCGGTGGCCGGTCCGGGCCAGTGGTCATCGCCCAGTCGTGCCACAAGCTCATCCGCGGGAACCCGTTCCCAACCCTGTGGATCCTCGAGGTCCATCACGCGGTCGAAGCGCTCGCCTGGAGGCGCCGGCATTCGCACGATCACCTCCGGATCCGCGAGCGCGGGTGCGCGACACACAGCGAGACCGGCCGGAATTGCATACCCGGGGTAGGTGAAGATTCCCGGCCCGGAGTATGCATCGGATCGGTCGGCGACCGCGATGGCCCAATCCATCTCGGCGATCAGCACGAGCGCCCCGTGGTCGGTGGTCCATGCCCGTACGTGAACCAGACCGTCGTCGGCGAGGCGGGTCGAGAACGGCACAAGAGTGTTGACGACGCAGCGCGATTGCACGGGTATCACCGTAGCGGTGGCAGGGTGACCGCACCCGGGTCGTGGCGCCACCGGGGGGCGTATTCTGAGACCACGGCAACCGTTATTGGAGCATGCGTCGTGAGCACTATCGCCAGTCCTCGTCCGCCCTGGCCCATGCCCGAGCCGCGCTGGCCATTCCCTGATCTGCCGGTTGGTCTCGAGTTTCTCGGCGCCGTGGATCATCAGTTGGCGGCGCCCGCTCTGGCGGATCTGAGTCTCCGTGTGGTCGAGAGCGGCCTCTGGCGCGACTACGTCGCCGTCAGCGAGGAGTACCGCGACTACCGCTTGGTGTTTGAGAACGACTTCATCGATGTGTGGGTGCTGTCATGGCTTCCGGGGCAGGAGACCGGGTTTCATGACCACGACATTTCCGAGGTGGGACTCTGCGTCGCGGAAGGCACCATTCGCGAGCACCACATGCACCTTCACGCAGACGACACCGATCATGTGCTGCGACCGGGCCAGCAGCAGGAAGGACCATTCGGGTACATCCACCGGGTGGCACACGAGAGTGGTGCTCCCGCGGTGTCGGTGCACTCGTATTCGCCGCCGCTCGCCTGGGTTGGCCAGTACCGCGAGCAAAGCGGCCAACTGCTGCGGCTGCGCCAGCCCGGCCGAACGCGTCTGGCGCCGGGCTAGGGCTCCGGGAGCGCGGCCACCCGGTCGCGCTCGGCTGGCTCCATGGGAAACATGGGGCTCACCAGTACGAGACCATCCATGCCGGCGATGGTCGCCGCGGTGGCGAGCGCGCCCATCACCGTCGGCGCCCAGGAGGTGGCGTGGGTGTCGGTACCGAGGCGCTCTCCGGCATCGCCGAAGGTCACCACACGCAGTCGAAGATCTCTGATCCGAGCGAGAACCGCCATCACTTCGGCAGGATCATGAGGCAAGTAGTCGCCGCCCATGACAACCACGGGGTGTTGTGATGCGAAGGCATCGATGGCGGCACGCGTCTTTCGCGGCGTGGCCGCCATGGTGTCGTCGATAACGCGCGCATCGCGATAGCGGCCCAATTCGCGCTGGCGATGCGGTGCCGACGTGAGGTGTGCCAGGTGCGGTGCGAGCGACTTCGGCGCGGCGCCGAGGGCCAGAGCGCCGGCAGCCGCGGCGAGGATCGCGCGGATGAGTACCGGTGGCGCATCGGGGAGCACCCCCTCCGCAGTCGCCCCCCGGCTGTCTCTGAGTACGCACCGTCCGTCGGGCCGACGGAAGGCCCCCATCTCGCCGAGGTCGGGACCGGCGAAGGTCCAGACGTCACCAGCGACAGGGCCGATGGCATCGAGGGTGTCTGGGTCATCGCCGGGAAGCACCACCGCGTGGCTCGGCCCCTGTCCAAGGAGGATCCGCCTTTTGGATGCGATGTAGGAGGCATGGTCGGGGTGGAGGTCGGCGTGGTCGGGGCGGAGCGTGGTGATGATCGCGACGTCGACAGGGCGCGGCATCTCCATATGGCAGAGGTGCGTTGAGGTCAGCTCAGCAATGAGGACAACGTGCGGGGCAGTGGGAGTGTCGGCGAGGGAGTGATCTGGCCACGCGTTTGACGACCGGGCGGTGTCACTCATGGCAACCGCCACTCCGCTGGCGATGAGAAGTGCACGAAGCGAATGGCAGGTGCTGGTCTTCCCAGCCGTTCCAGTTACGGCCACGATCGGCCCCCCGGCCCGCGCCATGACCAGATCCGCAAGCGTGGTGACGCGGCAGCCGCGCGCCCGGGCCGCCAGCACATCGGGGTCGTGTTGAGGCGTCCATTCATCCACTGCCAGTACCGCCGCATCGGCGACGGGCCCGATGTCGATGATCACGCCGGATTCGGCGAGGAGCGCGGTGGCTGCCAATCGGTCGTCATCCGAACGGATTCGAATGACGCCCCGCGTGGCACGCACTGGGAACACGGGTCCCGAGCCCATTCGGCTTAGCGCGGGATGGGCCGCGCCTGCATGGCCCTCACCATCTCGGCCAGGTCGGCGCGGGGCAGGTACCGGCCAATCGCCGATTCTGGATGGACGCCCAGCTGGGCCTGAATGACCTCCGCCTGGATTCCCTCCCGGCCCATCTCAACGGCGCAGGCGTAGCGAAGTCCCATCGCGTGAATCCGAACGGTGATATCGGCACGCTCGGCGAGTCGCGGCAGGAGCTCGCGAACATATGCCTGACTGAGCGGCTTCCCCGCGAGCGTGGAGATGAACGGCCCACCGCCGTCCAGCGCAAGCTCGGCTCGGCGACGATTCCACGCCACAATCACACGGGCTGCCAGACGGTCGATCCCGGCCTGCCGGGAAGGGAGTGTGATGACCCCTTCCTCCCCGTCGATGTCGGCCACCCCGACTGCCAATGCTTCGCCGGGCCGAAGACCCACACGCCAGAGCAGCGCGACGAGCGCACGGTTGCGCAGACCTGTGCTTGTCCGCTCAGACGACGCAGTAAGAAGAGCGTGTGCGTCCTCAGCAGAAATGGGCGAGGACTCGATGGAGATTGCCATGTGGCTCCACTTCGATGAATGTTGCCGGTGTCTACCCAGCTGGGGAAACGGCGTCTAGCAAAACATCGCGTTATACCGGGCGAAATAACCCACGCGTTAAGGTCATGTCGAAGTCAGGACAAGAGTATACTTCGGTCCGGACGGCGTGTAATGAAGTGTGGACCCCCTGCGACCCGTTGGCATGAGAATCCCGTCGAATATCCTGCAGTTACCGACCAAGTTCGCCGTAGTCAGTCGGCATGCTGTGAATGTGGGCTCGGTGGGGTCGGGTCCCCTGCCGCGCCTGGCATCAGCGGAACTCGTCAGGCCATGCCAATGGGCGCGGCACTGTGGGGTCGACACGTCCCCTCCGTGGCCCATCCGATGAGGCGCATTCGGAATTGGGGGGTGATGGTCCCGGCCCACGCCGCTCGCGGGCGTGGGATTGAGTATCCGGCCCTCCTCCACTGCGGCGTGTCCCAAATCGTTCGACACGCCTGGGGAGAGCCGGATGCTCGTTCCCAACTGCTCAGAGCCTCAACCGGGAGCGGTGCTACGCGGCAGTACCGCCACCGTTCTTGATCGAGCCCTTGATGTTGGCGGCCACGAAGACGAGGCCGAACCCGTCAAAGAGGAACTGAATCCCAACGAGCAGCCCGATGGCCCACGCTGCCGAACTGGGGAAGCTGGCGGCGATAAGCACACCGATGATGATGGCGAGTGCGCCACCGAATCCCACAAGGCCGGCACCCTCGCCGCCACGGTGGGTGATGGCGGTGGCAACGCGCACCACGCCCATCACGATGAAGACCACCGCGATCACGGCGGTGAGACCGATGGTGGCATCAATGGGGTTGAAGAGGATCCAGAGTCCACCGATGAGCAGGAGGACCGACAGGATTCCACCGGTGACCTTCCAGCCCGGCGTGGCGCTGCTCTGAAATGCAGCCATCAGCCATGCCACGGCGAGCACGATGACGAGGATCCCGACGAGAATTGCGATGCTCACCGATGCCACCGCCGGGACGGCAATGGCAATGATGCCGATGATGATCGCCAGAATGCCGCCGGCCATCAGGGCCGACGAGGACTGCTTGATGTCTTGAAGGGCGTCAGAGCCCATGAGGGCGTGCTCCTTGCTTGGGAACGTTGCAACGGGATGTTCCCTCATCGGGTGGTCAATCCCTGCCGCTGGGGAATGACAGGGGTCAGTCCCGAAGCGCCGCCCGGGCCAACTCGGCCCCGATTGCCCGAGCGTCAGCGGGGTCGGCGCCACCTGATCGCTGGGTCAGGACCACCAAAATAGCGGGCCCGCGCCGGGTGTAGGCAATGGCTGCCCCGTGCTGCTCATTTGTGCGCCAGCCATTCTTCTCGGCAATGGGAGTGCCCGGGGGGAGTCCGCCCGAGAACAGCGTGGCATTGGGTCCGTCCTGCACGGTGGTGAGCAGTAGGCCAAGGATCAGGCGGGCATCGACAATCGGAATGCGCGTTTGCCGCCGCGCCGCCCAGGTCGCAGCGGCCGACGCCTGCAGGGCGTACAGCATCCTGCCCATGTCGCGTGCGGTGGTATGGCGGTTCGACCACACGGGTGAGGCAGCGACCGACCCGCCGGGAAGGCGCGGCTGGAGTTCCGACTCCAGCTGGTAGCAGCCGGTGAAGGTGCTCTGCTCGGCGCCGAGTCGGCGAAGCCCGTCGGCGGCTGCAGAATCGGCGTTGGTACCGCATCCGGACCCGAGATCCTCGATCAGTGCATCCGCAGCTGCGTTGTCACTGCGTCTGAGCATCGCGACCATGTGCGGCCACGATGGATTGGTCCACGGCGTCGGGCCCATCCGCATAATCGCCCCGACGGCGAGCGGCAGCTTTACGAGACTGGCCGCCGGGAACTCGGCACCCGCATTCCATCCGGCAGCACGGCCATCCCACAGTCGCTGAGCCCAGAGGCCGGTGACTCCACCGTGGCGCGCGGCAATGCGCGCGAGGGAACGTTCGAGCGGAAGTGAGCGGTGGGATCCGGGCATCGCGAGATCCCCATTGGTGGGGAGGAGGTAGGCATCGTGGATCTCACGTGTTGCCACTATCGCGCCGGTGTCGTCACGGAATACCGCGGTCACGCCGCGGGGGCCCGGGCGACCAGACACCTCCCCTCGTGTCGGGGCGGCCGCGGGGGCGGGTGCCTGAATGACGCCCCGGCTGGAGAAGACAACCGTCGCCGCGCCGGGTGGCCGGGCTGCCATCACGCTGCCGAAGAATGCCTCCCCATCCACCGGTCGCATAAGTGGTGCGGCCTGGCCCACCGACGGCGTCAACGCGATCGCGGCCAGGATGGTGGGAACGAGGATCCGCATCAGTCCAGGCCGGTCCGCGTCTCGAGTGCCACACCCTCCCGGCGGGCCAGGTCATGGAGGTGGCCATCGAAGGTGGCCGCGTGGACCTCTGGCTCGGGCACCCCCGCCTCGATCAGGCGCTGCTCCAGACCGCGCTCCGAGGCATGGCGGAAGAACAGGATGCCGATCGCCGTAAAGGTGATGGCGCAGTGCGCGAGCACCATGACGGTGCCGGCATTCGCCTGGTCCTGAAGGGGGCCGACGCCCCATGCGGCAGCACCGGCGGCATGGGATTCGTAGAACGGTGTGCCGGAGAACCAGAACACGTTGGCGATCGCGACGCCCGCGAACCACACCAGCACCATGTACACGCACTTCGCGCCCGTGCGAAACCACGGTGGCGGGTCCACGATCCGGTCGGTGATGGGCGCCCACAGCGCGATGCCCGCGAGAAACACAGCCACCTGCTGCAGCACCCAGAGCGCAGGGGTCACGAGCACCTGATGGTGCACATCGGGTACGAGCCAGACAATGGTGCTGCCGAGCCAGATGCAGAAGGCCACAACCGGGTGAAGCAGCACTGCCCGGATCGGGCGCCGTGTTCGTGTTCCACGGCTGGCGGGCTGGATGCCCAGAAGAACCAGCACCGGGGCCAGCGCCCCCAGCAGTACGTGCTGCGACATATGGGCGGTGAGCAGACCACCCTGCGCGATGGTGGCGATGGGGGCGCACAGCGACAGGACCCCAACGCCGACCCCACTCCAGAGGAATGCGAGTCGGCGCCGGTGCAGCGCTGCATCATCGGCCTGGCGTGGGGAGAGGATGATTCCCATGGCAACCAGCGCGCCAACGAGGAGCCCCGGAAAAGCCCAGAGGGTCCACCACTGGTCATCGGTCACCCGGCGCAGCGCACGTTCGTAGCCGCCCCATATCTCGGAGGCCCCACCCGTGGCCCCGGCGAGGAGCACCCCGAGGGCAACGATCGCCGCGCCGGCGACCGCGCCGAGGATCCAGCGTGCGCCCGGGGGCGTGCGTGTGGCAGGGGAGGGCGGCATCGGTGGTGACGCTAGCGCGGGCAGCGGCGCTGTGGCAGCCGCGCGGCTAGGGTGGCTCGCATGCGCGACATCATCATCCGTGGGGACATGATCAGGTTGGGGCAGCTGCTGAAGCTGGCCAACCTTGCATCGGGCGGCGGGGACATCAAGGCGATTCTTGAGCATGGTGTCCAGGTGAATGGGGAGCCGGAGGATCGCCGGGGGCGCCAGTTGCACCCGGGAGACCTGGTCGAGGTATTTGACGAGTCACTCAGGGTCGTCACACAGGCCTGACGGTGACGGTCGGCCCGGCACGTTCGTCGGCCCAATGGGAGAATGCACACATGGCTGAAATCGGACATACGGCAATTGGCGCGTGGAGCGGCGGGCGGGTAATGCACTTTGGGGAGCCGCTTCCCGACGAGCGCCTCGAGGCCCTCCTGCGCCCCGGCGACGACATCAACACCATCGTCACCGCGGATGTTTACGCCGAGGGTGAGGCCGACCGAATTGTGGGCCGTTCCATCAAGGGCCTGCCCCGCGACGACTTCAATCTGGTTGCCACCATCGGGCACGACTTCTACAACGGAATCCGCCGCGGATCGAGCGGCTATCCCCGCTTCACCGATCCCGAGCTTCGCGGGCCGGACGGCTACCGCGACTATCTGTACATGGCGCTCGAGAAGAG
>CANJMX010000035.1 GCA_947475125.1 Actinomycetota bacterium | reverse complement strand
CTTGAGGTGCTCGGTCAGCTGATTGATCCGCTCGGTCAGAATCGCGACCTGAACCTGGGGCGAACCCGTGTCCGTGTCGTGCTGACGGTGCGGCGCCATGACGCCGGCCTTGGATTCCTTGTCAAGCATGTGTGCTCCTGATCCGGCCGCGGAGCAGCCAGGGCCGCTCCGGGTCAATTCCTCGACCTCGCGCCATACCTGCAGGCGGGGCGGGGGTCCGCGCTCTCGCGAACGTCCGGGAGGGTAGCACCACCACCCGCATCCCCCGTATCAGGCGGCGGCCGCCACCTCACGGGTGCGCTGCACGTCCTCCTCCACCTGCACCACCAGTTCGTCAGCACTGCTGAACCTGCGCTCGTCCCGCAGGCGTTGCAGAAACTCCACGCGCACCCGCTGCCCGTAGAGGTCGCTCCCGCCGTAATCGAGCAGGAATGCCTCAAGCCGCAGGTCCGGGTTGGTGCCTTCAGTGAATGTCGGGGAGTACCCCAGGTTGATTGCGGCCGCAAACCGGCCCTCGGCCGTCACCACGCGGCCCGCGTATACGCCCCGGGCAGGAAGCGCGACGTCGTGCGCAACCGCGACGTTTGCCGTTGGCAGGCCCATCTCGCGCCCGCGTTGCTCGCCGGGCACCACCATGCCCTCCACCGAATGCGCGCGGGCGAGCAGGGCGATGACATCGTCCACCTGCCCGGTGGTCACGAGCCGCCGGACGCGTGTGGACGACACTGGCTTGCCGTCGGGGCTCACCACGGTTTCGGGACTCTCAACGATGAGCCCCTTCGCGCGCCCCAGCCGCTGGAGATACGACACGGTGCCGGTGCCGCCCTGGCCAAACCGGAAGTTCGCCCCCACCACAATCGACTCGGCGGTGAGCGGCGCCGCACACAGCATCTCCGCAAATCGGTCGGCCCGAATGCGCGAGAACGCGCGAGTGAAGGGCACCACCAGCAGTGCGTCAGCGCCCAGGGCCTCAATGAGCTGCGCCTTGAACCCGGGTTCTGTCAGCACGGCGGGCGCAAGATCGGGCCGCAGCACCGTGAGCGGATTGGGCTCGAACGTGAGCACCATCGACTCGAGGCCGCGCTCCTTCGCACGCTCGATCGCACGGCCGATGATGGCCTGGTGGCCGATGTGCACGCCATCAAAGGTGCCAATGGCCACCACGCGCCGGGCACCGTTAAGTGGAAGATCCCCGAGCGATTCGTATCGCCTCATTGGACGAGCACCACCTTCGGCCGCACCACGCCATCGTCGTCCGCGAGGCCAATGGCCACAAGCTCGTCGCCTGCAGCGAGGGCCACAGTGCCCATTGCGACCCCGTCCGGTGCCTGCACCCGTCGCCCGTGCACCACCTCGGCCAGCGCAGCGTCGTCCAGATCCACCCGTGGAATGTGGCCCACGGCCGCGAGCAGCGAAATGCCGCACCCCGGCTGCACATCCTCAGGAGCGAGCGCAGACTCCACTGAGAGGTCCCCCACCTCGGTACGCCTCAGGGCAGCGCAATACCCACCGCAACCGAGCGATTCGCCCAGGTCAACGGCGATCTGCCGCACGTAGGTGCCCGACCCACAGCGGATCTCGATTTCGGCAAGTCCGTTCACGTGGTCATAGGAGATCAGATCAGCGCGGTGCACGACCACCTCGCGACGGGGCCGTTCGACCTCTTCGCCGCGGCGGGTGCGCGCGTACAGGCGCTCTCCGTCCACTCTCACAGCCGAAAGCGCAGGAACCTGCTGCTCAATAACCCCGGTCATGGTGGCAAGCGCAGCACGCACCGCCGCCTCATCGGGGACCGGTCCGCCCGGCGTGATGGGGCCCTCGGGATCACCCGACTCCGACCGCTCTCCCAGCCGGACGGTGGCCCGGTAGGTCTTGTCGAGGCCCGTGAGAAATGACGCAAGGCGGGTGGCACGACCGGTGAGTACCACGAGGAGGCCTGTGGCGAAGGGGTCGAGCGTGCCCGTGTGCCCCACCTTCGTACGGCCGAGCGCATGCCGCACCGTGCTCACCACGTCGTGCGACGTGGGCCCCGCGGGCTTGTCCACGAGGATCGCGCGGGGTGCATCGGCCGGCACGCCCACCTCAGCCGTCCTGCGCCACGACGGCGTCGCGGATGAGCGCGATGATCGCCTCGGGATCGCGTTCGGATGCAAACCCGGCCGCCGCGCGGTGCCCTCCCCCGCCCTCCAGTGCGGCAATCGCCGATACATCCACCGCATCGCCGGATGCGCGCACCGAAACCCGCCACGCCCCATGCACCTGCCGGATGACCGCGGCCACCTCTGCACCCGCCACCGCACGAAGGGCCTCCACCACGCCATCGGAGTTCTCGCCACCCGCCTCGGTCACGTCATCGTCGGTGATCACCGCGATGAGCAGGCGCCCGTCGAGTTCCGATCTGGCACCCGCCAGCGCACGGCCGACCAGCCGTACGTCACCGAGCGGGACGCCCTCGTACACCCGACGGAATACCGCAGCCGGGTCCACGCCGGCGTCGATGAGACGGGCTGCCACCACGTGCGCCTCGGCGCCTGTGCTGCCGTAACTGAACCGGCCGGTATCGGTGACCAGACCGACGTACAGGGGCAGTGCGACCTCAGCCGTGATCTCGGCACCGAGCGCGTCGGCCACCCGCACCACCATCTCGGCCGAGCTCGATGCCCCGCCGTCCACAAAGTTGTAATGACCCCACATCGGATTGTCGTGGTGGTGGTCGATATTGATGATCGGCGCCCCGAGCGTGCTCGGGTCATCGTCGGTCATACGGTGTGACGTGGCGGCATCCACACTCACCACGAGGCGCTCCTCGTGATCCGCCACAGGGCCGCCCACCACAGCCTCACCCGGGCCGAGCAACCATGCCAAGTCGTCCGGCAGGCCCGGCCCCTCCACATGCCACATGACGACGTCATGCCCGAGTTCCCGGAGGATGCGCGTGAGCCCGATCATTGATCCAGCGGCGTCGCCATCGGGCTTACGGTGCGTCGTCACCAACACCTTGCGACCGGGCGGCGCAAGCAACTCTGCGATCCGGTCGGCGCCAACCTCCTCCCCAGCCACGTGTGCGTGGTGATGGTGGCGGCTCACGGTGCTGGATCCGGTTCGGGTTCCGGTTCGGGTTCCGGGTCTGGCAGCGGCCCGTCGGGAGCGACCCGGTCGATGAGTTCGGTGAGGCGACGGGCCTCGTCCTGGAGGCCGTCATGCACGAAGACCAGATGCGGCGTGAGACGCGACCTGAGCACACGGGCGACACGGCCCTGCAGAAGCCCGCGAGCGGCCTCAAGTGCCGCCCCAGCCCCTTCGACGCGCTTCGGGTCGAGGGCGGTCCAGTACACCTTTGCCCGACCAAGATCGGGGCTGCTCTCGACTGCGGTGATGGTGACCATCTGCAGGCGGGGGTCCGACAACTCCGTGAGGAGTGCCTGGCCCACCACCTCGCGGATGGCCTCATTGGCCCGCCGCTGCCGCTGACGCGGTGCCCCCATCAGGCGGGCCGTCCCTCTACTCGGACGCCGGAGTGGGCGTGATGGGACCGGGCGGTGCCGTGGCGGCCTGCGCGGTGCGCGCCACCTCCTTGAGCTCGAAGACCTCGATCACGTCGCCTTCCTTGACGTCGTTGTAGTCATCGATGAGCACGCCGCACTCGAAGCCCTGCTGGACCTCGCGCACGTCGTCATCCACGCGCCGGATCGAACCGATCCTGCCCACGTGCACCACCGTGCCGTCGCGCACAAGGCGGCAATCCGCCCCGCGCCTGGCCAGCCCGTCGGTGACGTAACAGCCGGCGATGGTTCCGAGCCGGCTCGCCCTGAAGATGGCGCGCACCTCGAGGGAGCCCATGGGCTCCTCCACGATGTCCGGCTCCAACAGGCCCACAAGCGCGTCGCGTACGTCTTCGATGGCGCGGTAGATCACACGGTAGGTCCGTACGTCCACGCCCTCGCGCTCGGCCAACATCTTGGCCTCGGGCCTCGGGCGGACGTTGAACCCGATGATGATCGCCTGTGACGCGGCCGCAAGGTTGACATCCGACTCAGTGACCGCACCCACACCAGTGTGGATGATTCGCAGTCGGACCTCGGTCTGCTCAACCTTGTTGAGGGCGTCGGCAAGTGCGCCCACCGAACCCTGCACATCACCCTTGATGATGATGTTGAGTTCCTTGAGCCCACCCTCGGAAATGCGGGCGAACAGGTCCTCGAGCGACACCGGTCGACGGTTTGCCAGGTCCTCCGCACGCAGCCGCTGACTGCGGGTTGCTGCGATCTGGCGCGCAAGCCGCTCGTTCTCCACCACGCGGAACTTCTCACCCGCAGCAGGGACGCCATCGAGACCGAGGATCTCCACCGGTACCGACGGCCCGGCCGTGGCAATCGTCTCACCCTTGTAGTCGAGCATCGCCCGCACGCGGCCGAAGGTCTCGCCCACCACGAGGATGTCGCCGATACGCATCGTGCCGCGCTGCACCAACAGGGTGCACACCGGGCCACGACCCGGGTCGAGCCGCGACTCCACCACGGTGCCCGATGCCTCTGGGGTCGGATTCGCCTTGGGCTCAGCATCCGCATCGGCCACGAGCAGCACCGTCTCGAGGAGGTCATCCAGCCCGAGGCCGCTGTGCGCGGAGACGTTCACGAACTCGGTGGTACCACCCCAATCGGACGGAATCACGTCGCGACTGGCGAATTCCTGCTTCACCTTGTCGGGGTTGGCGTTCTCCTTGTCCATCTTGTTGATGGCCACGACGAACGGCACGTCAGCGGCCCTCGCGTGGTCAATCGCCTCGATGGTCTGCGGCATCACGCCGTCGTCGGCCGCCACCACGATGATCGCCACGTCGGTGATCTTGGCGCCGCGGGCACGCATGGCGGTAAACGCCTCGTGGCCCGGGGTGTCAAGGAACGTGACTTCGCGTGCGCCATGGTGCACCTGGTAGGCGCCGATGTGCTGCGTGATTCCGCCGGCCTCGCCTGCGGCCACCTCGGTACGACGCACCGCGTCGAGCAGCGACGTCTTTCCGTGGTCAACGTGCCCCATCACCGTCACCACCGGGGCCCGCGCGACGAGCGACGCAGGGTCGTCGTCGAACACCGTCTCGAGGTCGGGCTCCTCCTCGGCGTGAATGATGATGACCTTGCGCTCGATGTCGGCAGCGATGAGCTCAATGGCCTCGTCCGACAGCGACTGTGTGATGGTCGCCAACTCGCCCATGGTCATGAGGAACTTGATGATCTGTGCGGTGGGAATGCCGAGACCCTCAGCAACATCCTTGACCGTCCCGCCCGACCGGATCTCAGCCGGCGGCATGTCCGCCGGGTTGATCTGCGGCAGCAGCGACTGGTCGGACTGATCCTGGCGCTGCCCGCGACGGCCACCGCGATCACGCGGCCCACCGCCCTGACGGCGACTCGCCTGCGCGTCGATCACCACACGGCGCTTGCGGCCACGGCCAGCACCGCCGCCCGGACGACCGATACCACCGGTTCCGCGGGGTGGGAGCGTGCCCGACCGGCCGCGGTCGCCGGGTGCGCCCGATCCCGGAGGTCCACTATTGCCACCGGTGCCGCTATTGCCACCGGTGTCACGTGCGCCACCGGCGTCGCGTGCACCACCAGAGGTTCCGCCACTCGCGGAACCGCCTGCAGGACCACTTCTCGGCGCCGGGGGCGGCGGCGGGGAGTCGCGACGGGGCGGCGGCAGCACGATCTTCTCGGGCGCACGCTTGGGCGGGATCCGCTCCTGCCCCTTCGGCTTCTCGGCGACAGGCTTTTCTGCCGCGGGCGTCTCTGTTGCAGGCGCCTTTGCTGCGGGCGTCTCCGCTGCAGGCGTGTCTGCTGCCGGCGTGACTGCTGCCGGCGTCGTCGTGCCAGATGCATCGCCGTCCGGCGTCTCGTCTGCGGGCGTCTCGCTCACGGGCACATCGACCACGACGGGTACCTCAACGGCGGCCACCTCGGCCACCGGCGCTGCGGCGACAACGGGAACGACTGCCGCGGGTGGCTCGGCAGCCGCGGGTGGCTCTGTGGCGGGTGCCTTCACCGTTGCCGGCTTCGGCGGAGCGGGCGCCACTGGCTGTGCTGCTTTCGTCTCGGCGGCAACGGGCTCGACTGCAGCCGGCTGGACCGGTGCGGCAGGAGCCGGGACGGCCTTCTTGGCCACCGGAGCCGGAGGCGGAGTGGCTGCCACGGGTGTCGTCTCGACAACCGGGGGCTCCTCCACTGGCTCGGTCTTCTTCGGGGCGGCCTTCTTCCTCGGCGGCGCCGGCTGAGGCATCTCGCCATCCGGCTTCGGGTGGCGGTTGGGAGAGAGGAGGTGCAGTGCCCAGTCCTCATCCACCGTCGACGAGGCCGTCTTTACGTCGAGACCACCCCGCTGGAGGCGCGCGAGCACGTTGGCGCTCGGCAGCCCCTCCTCCTTCGCGATCTCGTAGACCCTCTTCTTGGTGCTCATACGTGCCTCTCGTCGCCCAGCTCGTCCGCCATCGTCACGTCGACCCTCACCTTGCCCCGCGCGCCGCGCGCAAAGCCCCGCCGTTCCACAGCCCGATCGAAGCACTCACGTGACCTGCACGTGTAGATGCCCCTGCCCGCCCGTACCGCCTTGTCGTCGCGCACCGCGACCATCTCGTCATCATCACGCACGGGCGTGAAGCGAGCCAGGTCGCCTTTTGGCGCACGACGTCCGCACCCGGCGCACATGCGCTCGGGGACGTGCGGCGTGGGCAAAGCGGAATCACTCGTCCGCGGCCTCCTCGGAACTGACCTCATCGGCCACGGTCTCGTCGGGGACGATCTCCTCAGCCACAACCTCATCGGCGGTGACCTCAATGGCAACAGGCACCTCGACCACGGCATCGGCCGAGATGACGGCCTCCTCCATGACGATTTCCTCCACCACCGGTGCATCCCCCTCGGCGCTGGCATCGCCATCGGTGGCAAGCACCTCACCCTCGACCTCAGCCACGACCTCAAGCTCGGCGTCGGCCTCAAGCAGGGCGTCCTCCACAATGATCGTGCCCGCAGCCTGGGCGGCCTCGAAGGCCTCCATGTTGGCGGCCGATGCCTCGGCGGTGTGGCCCTCAAGTGCGCAGTAGCGCGTACCCGACACCACGGCGTTGGGGCAGCGGCGGCCATTCTGAAGAATGAAGGCGCAACGCGCGACCCCGCCCTCCAGATCGTCCGCGTAATCGCTGTTCTCCTCCTCCGAGGCAAACGTTGACTCGCTCTTGATGTCGATGCGCCAACCGGTGAGACGGGCGGCCAGACGGGCGTTCATGCCCTCCTTGCCGATGGCCAGCGACAGCTGGTCGTCGGGGACGATGACCACCGCCTGCCGGGCCTCGTCATCCACCAGCACCTCGCGCACGCGGGCCGGCGACAACGCCTTGGCCACATAGCGCGCTGGCTCGTCGTTAAACGGGATGATGTCGATCTTCTCGCCGCGCAGTTCCGAGACGACCATGCGCACGCGCGAGCCGCGGGGACCCACGCACGCACCGACCGGGTCGACGCCCTGAACGTTCGAGATGACGGCGATCTTCGACCGCCACCCGGCCTCACGGGCCACGTTGCGGATCTCCACGAGACCGTCGGCGATCTCGGGAACCTCAAGCTCGAACAGCCGCTTGATGATCTCGTCAGAGCGCCGACTCAGAATGACCTGCGGGCCCTTGTTGCTTGCGCGCACGTCAACGATGACTGCCTTGATGCGGGCGCCGTGGTCATATCGCTCACCGGGGACCTGCTCGCTGGCAGGAAGCAGTGCCTCAACGCGACCCAGATCCACCAGCGTGTACCGGTGATCGCTCTGCTGGATGATGCCGTTGACGACCTCGCCAACCCGATCGACGTACTCCTCGTACATCATCTCGCGCTCCGCCTCGCGAATGCGCTGCAGCACCACCTGCTTGGCGGTCTGCGCCGCGATGCGACCGAAGTTCTCGGTCGTCAGGCTCACTGGCTCGATCTGATCGGGCCCATAGGCCGACCAGTCGATGTCCGGCGGCGGCGGCTCGAACTCCTCCGGGTCGACCCCCTCGGGGATCTCCGGCTCAGGGCGCGGGAGGGTGACCAGCTCGGCGCCCTCAGGGAGCACCAGCCGACTTACCTGCATCTCGCCCGTCTCGCGATCAATATCCACGCGCGCCCACTCAACTGCCCCGGGCGTCTTGCGGTACGCCGCGAGCAGGGCGTCCTCAAGCGCCACCAGGAGGATCTCTGAACTGATCCCCTTTTCGCGCTCGATCTGCTTGATCGCCTCGATGATCTCGCGGTTCACTTCAGGCTCCTGCCGTCATCGCCACATTGCACATTTATCATCCGGGCACCCCGTACCGCGTCACGCGGCACGACCACCACACCAGCCGACGACTCGACCGTGAGCGACTCTTCGGTCACCCCGGTCAGCGTCCCCGACACCGATTTCGCCCCAACCGGGAGAGTTCCCGGCTTGACGACCAACTTGACCTGCCCGCCCACGGCGGCAAGGAAGTGCCGGGTCACGCGGAGCGGCGGCTCCGGCCCCGGTGATGATACCTCCACCGCGTAGCGATCCCGGATTCCGGCCCCCTCGAGCGCCCGTGTGACCTTGACGCACAGTTCATGGTCCACCCCATCAGGGTGGTCGATGAATACCGACAGCACGGCGGATCCCTCGCGACCGCGCGCAGTCGCCGCCCGGAGGTCAACCTCCGGGAGCTCCCGCGCAAGGAGGTCCTCCACCTGCTTCTCGATACCAGTGGCCAACGTGGTCTTCAGGGTGCTCCGATTCGGTTCATGCCAAAGAAAAAGCGGGTCTTTCGACCCGCTCCTCCGGGTGTCGCCATTCCCCTCCGGCGACCGCACGAGGGTAGCACAGGGCCAAATCGGGCAAAATCGCCAGACAGACGACCTCAGGCCGGGGGCCGTGCGACCTCGTCGCTGTCCAGCATCAGGGTCACCGGACCATCATTCACGAGCGCGACATCCATCATCGCGCCGAAGCGGCCACGCTGTACCTCGATCCCGGCCGTCTCAAGCGCCGCGGCGAAGGCCTCCACCACAGGCGCGGCAACACCTGGTGTGGCGGCCCCCGTCCACGATGGGCGATTGCCGCGCCGAACATCCCCCATCAGCGTGAACTGACTGACCACCAGCACGGCACCACCCACCTCGTCCACGGTGCGGTCAAATCCCCGCTCGCCGTTCGCAAATACCCGCAGCCTCGCCACCTTGGACGCCATACGACGCGCCACCGCCACGTCGTCGCCATCCTGCACGCCCACCAGCAGCACCAGTCCGTGCCCGATGCTGGCGATGCATTCGCCCCCCACCGCGACCGAGGCGCCCGAGACGCGCTGAAGCACAATCCGCACTCGGCGATCGTACGAGCACCCGGGTGTACGTTGCCCGCGTGGACAGCGCACCAGCACTCGTCAATACCTGGCTTGGGATGATCGGCGTCGACCACGAGCGTGTGGACGACCGCAACTGGACCATCCGCGTTCCCACCACCAAGCGTGAGGTCATCGCCGTGGCAGTGCACGCGGGCGAGCGCACGCTGCTGCTGCGGGCGTTCTTCATGCGCGGGCCGGACCGGGACCGCGAGGCGGTCTACCGCCGTCTCCTCATGAAGAACCTCGAAATACGTACCTGGCGCTTCGCGCTCGATGATGCCGGCGACCTGTGGCTGCTCGCCGATGCGGAGACGTCAGTGCTCGGTGCTGCCGGACTCGACGGATTGCTCGGGCTGCTCTCCACCTACGTGGATGAGACGTTTGAGGGCGTCCTCCGGCTTGGGTTCGAAGTCCCCGACAGCATGCAGGTGCGCGACCGGGGGTCGAACGCGTAACGCAGGACTGCCGCGACCCCGGCGTCGTTCCCGGCGCGCGGCGCCACTGACCTAACGCACGAGCGGCGAGCCGAGACACGTGGCCAGTTCGAAGGCGCGGGCGGCGCGGTCCCCATCGCCCAGACCGCGGTACGCCCGGCCAAGGCAGTAGTGCGCGTAATGGTCGGTGGGCGCGATCTCAGCCACCACCTCGAACTCCTCGACGGCCTTCGCATACTCACGCACCGACAGATAGGCCCGGCCCAATGCCTCGCGGATCGACGCCTTATCCGGCTCGAGCCGCTTTGCGCTCTCCAGCGCAACGGCAGCCTGGTGAAAGTCGCGGGATGCCAGAAGCTCCATCCCCCGCTGGAAGTGTTCGTACGCGCCGACCTCGCTCATCGGCGAAATTGTACGTACTCCCCCCGCCCGCGCCATGGGGTACGGCTCCGGTGGAACCGCTACGCCGTGACCGGTGCTCCGCCACCCACGAGTGGCAGCACGGCATCCAGAATGGCGTCGGCGCACTGGCGCTTGCCCATACGGGGAAACGCCTGCTCGGCGTCGCCGGGACCAATGATGGTGATGATGTTGTCGGGGCCCTCAAACGCAGCACCGTCCACGGCGGCGTCGTTATGCACCACCATGTCCACCGCTTTCCGCACGCGCTTCGCACGCGCCCGCTCGAGCCCCTCGGGCCCATGCTCTGCCGCAAACCCCACGAGCACCTGCTCGTCGCGCAGCGCTGAGAGTTCGGCCAGGATGTCGGTCGTGCGCTCCATGTGCACCGTCAGCGAATCTGCCGTCGACTTGTCGAGCTTGCCCGCCCGCTGGTCAACCGGGCGGTAGTCCGCGACAGCTGCACACATGATGAGCATGTCCGTGCCGGGGAACTGCGCGCGACAGACCTCACGCATCTCGGCGGCCGTCGGCGCATCGAGGTACGTGATGCCCTGCTCGCGAGGCAGGTCAACGTTCGCCTGCACCACCGTCACATCCGCGCCCCGGTCGTGGGCGGCGGCAGCCAGGGCCCACGCCATGCGACCGCTCGACCGGTTGCCGACAAACCGCACGGCGTCGATTGGCTCGCGGGTGCCCCCTGCCGAGATCAGCACCCGCTTGCCCGCGAGGTCGCCACGGTGGGATACCCCGCGAAGCAACGACTCAACACCATCCACGATGACGCTGGGCTCGGCGAGTCGACCCGGGCCGGTGGCGCCATCGGCGAGCAGGCCGCTCTCGGGCTCAATGATGTGCACGCCAAATGCCCGAAGGGTCTCGATGTTGCGCTGCGTGGCGGGATGCAGCCACATCGAGGTGTTCATGGCGGGTGCCACCACCACCGGCCCGCGGAACGCGAGGTAGCACGAGGTGAGCAGATTGGTCGCCATCCCCGAGGCCATCTGGGCAATGGAGTTCGCCGAGGCCGGTGCCACGAGCATCAGGTCCATGCCGTCGTTCACATCGAGGTGGTGATACCCCGGCTGGTCGGCATCGCCAAACATCGCGGTACCCACCTCGCGGCGCGACAGCGCAGCGAAGGACGCCGCGCCCACGAACCGCTCGGCGGTGTGGGTCATCACCACGCTCACGCCATGCCCGTTGCGCTGCAGCATGCGGAGAACGTCGAGTGACTTGTAGGCGGCAATGCCGCCGGTCACCCCAAGAAGGATCTCGGCCATTCGAAAACGCTATCGCCAATTACGCCCGCGCGCATCCCCGTGGCGTTGCAGAACCGATCAGGCCGTTGCGGACCGGATGATCTCCACCAGCTCGTCAGTGGCACGCGACGCGTCGTCGTTCAGGATCCGGTGGTCAAATTCAGCCTCGGCACCCATCTCCCCGCGGGCCACCTCAAGGCGCTCGGCGATCTCCTCGTCGGCGTCGGTTGCGCGCTCGCGCAGGCGCCGGCCCAATTCCTCAAGCGATGGCGGGGCGATGAAGATTGAGATCGAGTCGGGCCGGAGGGCACGGACGTTGCGTGCGCCCTGCAGTTCGATCTCAAGAATGACCGATCGCCCGCCGTCGAGGATGCGATCGAGTTCGCTGGCCAGCGTGCCGTATCGGTTTCCGGCGAACTCCGCGTGCTCAAGAAATGCGTCCTGGTCCACCAGACGCGCGAACTCGGCGCGGCTCATGAAGTGGTACTCACGGCCGTCAATCTCGCCCGGGCGCTTTGCGCGGGTGGTGCAC
The DNA here is from genome assembly GCA_947475125.1 of Actinomycetota bacterium. GTDB lineage: Bacteria > Actinomycetota > Thermoleophilia > Miltoncostaeales > Miltoncostaeaceae > SYFI01. Next base: position 418 of record CANJMX010000035.1, on the reverse strand, counting down.
GACACCGCCACGGCCAGCGAAGGCACCTGTTCGAGTACGCCTCGGATGAGGGTTCCCTTGCCGGCCCCAGACGGGCCGGACACCACGAAGACCCGGTGCGCCGTGGCTATCGCTGCTTGAGCAGGTCGACCAGTTCGTCACGCTGGCGTGTGGACAGACCCCCGAGGGTCTTCCCCTGGGAGATGCGGCACTGATTGAGCAACCGGGTGGCCTTGACCTTCCCGTACTTCGGGGCCGCCACGATGATGTCGAACACCTTGGCGGTAAGCACGAAGTCATCAATGGGCTCGGCGATGACCTCATCCACCGAGAGGTCACCGGACTTCAGGTCCTTCTTCAGCTTCGCACGTAGCGAACGGATCTCATTTGCCCGGCGCAGGGCGTCGAGGCGCTGGTCGAGCGAGCGCTGCGGCGTCTG
>CANJMX010000034.1 GCA_947475125.1 Actinomycetota bacterium | reverse complement strand
TGAGACGCGGCGCATGCCTCCATCACGCCGTCGGGCAGCGGCTTGTCGTACGTGTCAATGGCGCAGCCGCCGACGGCGTGCGACTCCCACATCACCTTCATGTCGTCGAGATTCGACACGTGATCAACCAGGCGGCGGGCCTCGCCAACCACCTCAGGGCCGATCCCGTCGCCGGGCAGCAGCACAACACGTACTTCGCGCATCATCCCTCCACGTCGTTTGTCGCGGCTCTAGAGAAGAACCGAGGTGACCGGGCCGTCGCGCTCCCGGTCGGACTCGTACTGGCTGATCCTCTCCTCCTTGAGGAGTGTCAGGCTGATGTCGTCCCATCCGTTGAGCAGCCGGTCGCGGATCGAATCCTCGATCGAGAACTCCACCGTGCGTCCGTCGGGCAGCGTGACGGCGCACTCATCAAGGTCGACCGTCGCAGTGCAGCCGGGCTCATTGAGGGCCGCGGCCATGAGCGCCTTCACGTCATCCTCGGGGAGGATGATCGGCAGCATCCCGATCTTGGTGCAGTTCGTCCGGAAGATATCCGCGAACGATGGGGCGATGACCACGTTGAAGCCATAGTCCTGAATCGCCCACGGGGCGTGCTCGCGGGATGATCCGCAGCCGAAGTTGCGCCCCGCCACGAGGATTTCGGCACCCGCGTACTCGGGGCGGTCGAGGAGGTAGAAGTCCTCCTCGCGCCAGTCGTAGAACAGGAACTCGCCGAAGCCCGTGCGCTCGATGCGCTTGAGGAACTGCTTCGGGATGATCTGGTCGGTATCGACGTCGGCCCGATCCATGGGCGCAACTTTCGACTCGACGACACGAATGGGATTCATGTGTTCCTCTCCCCTATGCGCCCGTAAGGGCGGCGTCGAACGTGCGGACGTCAACCAGATGGCCGGTGATGGCAGCTGCTGCTGCCATGGCGGGACTCACCAGGTGGGTCCGACCGCCCTTGCCCTGGCGTCCCTCAAAGTTGCGGTTACTGGTGGATGCAGACCGCTCGCCCGGCTCCAGGATGTCGGGGTTCATGCCGAGGCACATCGAGCAGCCGGCATCGCGCCACTCGAAACCCGCATCGATAAACACCCGGTCGAGCCCCTCCTGCTCGGCTTGCGCCTTCACGGCCATCGACCCGGGAACCACCATGGCCCGGATCCCCTGCTTGACCGTGTTGCCCTGCATTACCTCGGCAGCAGCCCGGAGGTCCTCGATGCGCCCGTTCGTGCAGGACCCGAGGAACACGGTGTCGATGGCAATGTCCTCCACCGCCTCGCCCCCCTTCAGCCCCATGTACTCAAGCGACCGCCGGACGGACTCCTGATCGGCCGGATCGTCGTACTGATCGGGAGTGGGTACGCGACCGGTGATGGGAACGACCATGCCGGGGGTCGTGCCCCACGTCACCTGAGGCGCAAGCGACGGGACATCAACGTGCATCTCGTGGTCGAACGTGGCATTGGCGTCAGACGGCAGCTGGCGCCAGCGCTCAACCGAGGCAGCGAAATCTGCCGGTGCGGCGAGGCGGCCCTCCACGTATTCAAAGGTGGTGTCATCGGGGGCCACCATGCCGGCGCGGGCGCCGCCCTCGATCGACATGTTGCACACCGTCATGCGGCCCTCCATCGACAACCCGCGGATCGCCGACCCGGCGTATTCCACGACGAAGCCCTGGGCACCGGACACACCCATCTGGCCAATGGCACCCAGGATGATGTCCTTGGCCACCACGCCCCGCGGAAGCTCGCCGTCAAAGTTGATGCGCATTGTGCGCGGCATGCCCTGGGGCAGGGTCTGGGTGGCGAGCACATGCTCCACCTCGCTGGTGCCGATACCGAACGCCAGCGCGCCAAAGGCCCCATGGGTCGAGGTGTGACTGTCGCCGCACACGATGGTCATCCCCGGCTGGGTGAACCCGAGCTCCGGACCGATCACGTGCACGATCCCCTGACGGGGACTGTTGAGCGAGAAGATCGGGATCCCGAACTCCTTCGCGTTGTTCTCAAGCGCCTCAACCTGAAGGCGGGACAGCTCGTCCTCGATACCGCGCTCACGCCCGATCGTGGGAACGTTGTGGTCAGCGGTGGCAAGCGTGCGATCGGGCCGGCGCACCGTGCGACCGGCCAGGCGGATGCCGTCAAACGCCTGTGCGGAGGTGACCTCATGCACGAGGTGCAGATCCACATAGATGATCGCCGGTCCATCGGCGCCCTCGGGCGTGACCTCGTGCAGGTCCCACACCTTCCGGAACAGGGTCTTCCCCACGTGCGTTTCCTCCATTGTCCTGTCGGGCCGACGCGGCTAGACGCCGCTGTCGGCCATCCTCTCGTCTGCTGCGTTCCTGCTTGCCGTCACTGCGCGCAGGTAGGCGATGGCTGAGGCCTCAAGCACATCCGGTGAGACCCCCTGCCCCGTGAACTGCCGGCCGTTGATCTCGCAGACCACCCGCGCCTCGCCAAGCGCGTCGGGGCCCGCCGTGACCGCGGACACCGCGTACTCGAGCAGTGTGCCGGACGAACCGACCGCCGCGTCAATGGCGCCCATGAGCGCTGCCACGGGGCCATCCCCCGCACCCTCGCCCCGGTGCTCGGCACCATCGGCACCCTGCACCACCACGCGGGCGGTGGCCTCATCGCCGGATGCGCCCGAGAACGCGATCTCACGGAGGTCGAGCGAGTTCTCGTGGACGGCGCGCATCTCATCTCCCATGAGCGCGTCCAGGTCCATCGCACTGATCTCGCCCTTGCGATCGGCAAGTGCCTTGAATCGGGTGAACACTTCGTTCAGCTCGGCCTTGTCGAGCTCATACCCCATGTCCACCAGCGCCTGCAGCAGCGCGTGCCGTCCTGAGTGCTTCCCCAGCACCAGTTCGCTCTGCACCAGCCCGACGCTCTGGGCGTCCATGATCTCGTAGGTGAGCGGATTGGCGAGCATCCCGTGCTGATGGATACCGGCCTCATGCGCGAAGGCATTTCGCCCCACCACTGCCTTGTTGGGCTGGATGTCGTATCCGGTGAGACGGCTCACCATGCGACTGGCCCGCGTGATCTCAGTGGTCTCGATTCCCGACCACAACCCGCCGAGATCCTCCGCGCGGGTGCGCAGGATCATGGCCATCTCCTCAAGCGACGCGTTGCCGGCCCGCTCCCCGATGCCATTGACACAGACCTCAACCTGCCGGGCACCCACCTGTATCCCCGCGAGGGAGTTGGCGACGGCCAGCCCGAGGTCGTTGTGACAGTGGACCGAGAGGGTCACGCCCTCCAGCGATGGACAGCGCTCGTACAGATCGCCGAGAAAGCGCTGGAACTCCGTGGGCATCGTGTACCCGACGGTGTCGGGAATGTTGATGGTCTGCGCGCCCTGGGCGATGGCAGAGCCGATGACCTCAGCCACGAATGCAGGGTCGGACCGGGTGGCGTCCTCGCATGAGAACTCGACGTCGGGGCACAGGCCGCACGCCTGGCGAACGGCATCGGTGGCCGCGGCGAGCACCGTGGCCCGATCCATGCGCAGCTTGTGGGTCATGTGGATGTCAGACGTTGCGATAAACGTGTGGATGCGCGGCTTCGTTGCATCGCGCACGCCCTCCCACGCCACGGCGATGTCCTTCTCATTCGCGCGCGCCAGTGCGGCGATCGTGGGCCCCTCAACCTCGCGGGCCACTGCCTGGACACCCTCGAGGTCGCCAGGCGACGAGATCGGGAAACCGGCCTCGATGACATCCACACCAAGGCGTGCGAGCTGATGCGCGATCTCCACCTTCTCTCTCAGGTTCAGGTGAATGCGCGGCGACTGCTCCCCGTCGCGAAGGGTCGTGTCGAAAAATATGACGCGCTTGGCGTCGTCTCGGCTGGCTTCATCGGCCGGCACGGGGGCTTCCTCCTGGCTCGTGTGGACTGATCCGGATACCGGGCGCATCCCGGCGTGGGTGTCGGTTCTCTCCCCCTACAGGGGGAGGAGCAGAAGGGCGCCCAGCGTGCCGCGAATAGCCAGGAGATTCATGTTCGCGGTGGCGCTCATCCCGTGGGACGATAGCGCCCGCCGACTGGCCGGGCAAACCCCTATGGCCACCTCAGATATCAAGTGTGACGAAGACGGCGCTGGCGGAGCAGCTGCCCGCGATGGTGTCCACAGCAGCTGGGGGCACCGGCGAGTCGACTGTCACGGCCATCGTTGCGAGCCCATCCTCAGTGCTGCGGGCCACTGCCATCGACGCGATGTTGATGTTCTCCGATGCCATTGTGGTGCCGATCTTCCCGACGATCCCGGGAACATCCGGGTACCGGAGAATGCCAACGTGGCGTGCCAGCTCAAGCTCGATGGGCTGCCCAAGCACCTCAACCAGACGGGGCCGGGACGTCATTCCCACGGTCGTTCCGGATACCGACACGGACCCGATCGACACGGTGACCCGGTTGGTGTAGTCCCGTGACCGCGGTGATGCTGACTCGGACCACTCAATTCCGCGGGCACGGGCGATGCCCTGTGCGTTGACCATGTTGACTGGCTCAACCATGTTCCCCGACAGCGCACCCACCAGAACGGCTGTGGTGATGAGGCGGGTGTCGTGCTCGGCCAGATCGCCCTCGCACAAGACCTCAATACGCTCATCGATCCCCCCGGCGATACCCGCAGCCAGACGACCGAGGTGCCCCGCGAGCGGAAGGAACGGACCCAGGGTCGCCATGGTCTCCGGGCTGACCGCCGGAATGTTCACCGCGCTCGTGACCACGCCTCCGGTGAGGGCCGCAACAACCTGCTCCGCCACGGCGGTGCCGGCACGATCCTGCGCCTCTGCCGTGGATGCCCCGAGGTGTGGGGTGACAATGATTCCGTCCACGCCGAAGAACGGGCTCTCAGTGGCCGGCTCCTCGGGGAACACGTCGATCGCTGCCCCGCCGACCTTGCCGCTCTTCACGCCAGCAACGAGTGCTGCCTCGTCGATGAGATCGCCGCGTGCGTCATTGATGATGCGCACACCCGGCTTCATCGCCTCGATGGCCTCGGCGTTGATGAATCCACGGGTCTCCGGCGTGGATGCCACATGGATGGAGATGAAGTCGCTCGCGCCGTAGATCTCTTCGAGGGTCTCGGCCTTCTCAACGCCCATCTCGCGGTAGCGGGCCTCGGCGACGAACGGGTCGTACGCCACAACGCGCATGCTCAGCCCCAGGGCCCGCTCGGCCACCATCTGACCGATATTCCCGAATCCGATCACCCCGAGGGTCTTGCCGGTCACCTCAATGCCGCCAAACTTGGCGCGCTCCCACTTGCCGGCAACCAGGCTCATGTGGGCCTGTGGGATGTTGCGTGCCTGGGCGAGCAGCAGCGCGATGGCATGCTCGGCCGCCGATACCGCGTTCGATCCGGCGGCGTTGACGACGATGATGCCCCGGCCGGTCGCCGCCTCGACGTCCACGTTGTCCACGCCTGTCCCCGCACGACCCACGACCCGAAGATTCTCCGCGCGCTCAATGAGCTCGGCGGTCACCTTGGTGGCGCTGCGCACCACCAAGGCGTCGTAGGGCGCGATGCGGTCGGCGAGATCCTCCTTCGACCACTCGAGCTCGACGTCGACGTCGCCGATCTGCCGCAGCACATCGATGCCTCCCTCGGCGATCTTCTCTGTGACGAGGATGCGGGGACGGTCGCTCATGTTCTGGGTCGCCTCCTGGGCGTGTCTGGGCAGGCGGAGATGCGATTGGGCCTCCGCGCGGCAGGCGCGCGGAGGCCACCGCGGGGATCAGAACTCGGTGTCGATCCAGTCCATCATGCCGCGCAGCTTCTTACCGGTGTGCTCGATCGGATGATCGGCCTGACGCTGCTCGATCTCGTTGAAGTTCGGGCGGCCTGCCTTGTTCTCGGCCAGCCACTCCTTGGCGAACTCGCCGCTCTGGATCTCCTTGAGGATCTGCCGCATTTCGGCGCGGGTGTCCTCGGTGATGATGCGCGTGCCCCTCGTGAGATCGCCGTACTCGGCGGTGTTCGAGATGGAGTACCGCATTCCGGCGATGCCCTTCTCGTACATGAGGTCGACGATGAGCTTGACCTCGTGGAGGCACTCGAAGTACGCGAGCTCGGCTGGGTAGCCGGCCTCGGTGAGGGTGTCGAACCCGGCACGCACCAGCTCGGTGAGTCCCCCGCACAGCACAACCTGCTCGCCGAAGAGATCCGACTCGGTCTCGTCGCGGAAGGTGGTGGGGATGACGCCAGCGCGGGTGCAGCCGATGCCCTTGGCATACGCACGGGCGAGGCCCTGTGCATTGCCGGTTGCGTCCACGTGAACGGACATGAGACCGGGCACACCCTTGCCCTCGGTGAACTGGCGGCGCACGAGGTGACCAGGGCCCTTGGGGGCCACCATGGCCACATCCACGCCCTCCGGGGGCGCGATCTGGTCGAAGTGGATCGAGAAGCCGTGGGCAAAGAGGAGCATGTTGCCGGGCTCGATGCCGTCCTTGATCTCAGCGGCGTAGACATCGCCCATGATCTCGTCGGGGACGAGAATCATGATCAGATCAGCCTTCGTGGCGGCCTCGAGCGGAGCGAGGACCTCCAGCCCGTCGGCAGTCGCCTTGGCGACGCTCTGCGAGTCGGGGCGAAGCCCGACCACCACGTTCACGCCCGACTCCTTCAGGTTCAGCGCATGGGCGTGCCCCTGGCTGCCATAGCCAATGATGGCCACGGTCTTCCCGTCGAGCAGGCCGAGATCGGCATCGGCGTCGTAAATCATCTGGATCGCATCAGTCGTCATGTAGGGCTTTCTTCGCCTAGGTGGTCGTGTTGCCGCGGCCAAGGGCCACGACGCCGGTACGGACCATCTCGACCAGACCGTTGTGCCGCAGGAGCTCCTCGAGGTTCTCGAGCTCGGCGGTGGTGCCGGTGGCCTGGATGATCAGGGAGTCACGCGTGACGTCGACAATCTTCCCTTCGAAGATGTCGACGATTGCAAGTACCTCCGCCCGCGGGCACTCGCTCGTGCTGACCTTGAACAGGCCTAGCTCGGAAGCGACCATGTTCTCGGGATTGAGATCGCGCACCTTGATGACGTTGATCAACTTGTCGAGCTGTTTGGTGATCTGCTCGACCGGGAAGCGCGAGGCGTCCACGGTGATCGTCATGCGCGACCGGTCGTCGCGCTCGGTGGGACTCACCGCGAGGGAGTCGATGTTGTAGCCACGTCGGGTGAACAGGCCGGTAACGCGCGAGAGCACGCCGGGCTTGTTCTCGACAAGGACGGAGAGTGTGTGCTGGTTCACGGCGCGGGAGCATACCCCACCCCGGCCCAAGGCCGGAGTGAGACGACTCCTATTCCCCGAGGACCGCCGCGCGAACGAGCGCCTGCACCGCCTGTGGCTCGGCACGCCCGCCTGTGCGCTTCATCGTCTGGCCAACGAAGAAGCCCATGACCTTGTCCTTTCCATCGCGCAACTGCTGTGCCTGATCCGGATTGGCATTGACGATCTCGGCGATGATTGCCGAGAGGTCACCGGCGTCCATTTGCCCGAGACCGCGGGCCTCAACGACGGTGGCTGGATCGTCGCCGGTCTCGATGACGCCTGCGAGTACCTCCTTGGCCGCCGGCACCGACACCGTGCCCTCAGCCAGCAACCCGACCAGCGCGGCGACGTGAGCGGGCGTGACATTCGACTCCCAGGGCTCCTGCCCCAACTCGCGCAACTGCGCGCGCAGCTCCCCGCGAATCCAGTTCGCGCAGGACTTCGGATCGGCGAGCCCCGCGGCTTCCATGAAGTAGGCGACCAGCTCTGGGCTCCCGGTGATCACCTCGGCATCCTCCTGCGTGAGTCCCATCTCATCCACGAGCCGGCGGCGCAGCGGGATCGGCAACTCCGGCTGCTCGGTGCGCAACTGCTCCACCCATGCAGGGTCCGGGGCCACTGGCACCAGGTCGGGCTCGGGGAAGTACCGGTAGTCGTGCGACTCCTCTTTGGAGCGCAGCGACGTGATGTGGCCGGTGTCGGGCTCGTAGTGAACCGTCTCCTGCTGCACGTGGCCACCGGACGCGATGATCTCGCGCTGCCGGGCGATCTCGGCTTCGACGCCGCGCTCGAGGAAGCGAAAGGAGTTCATGTTCTTGAGTTCGGTCTTCACGCCAAGCGTCTGGCTGCCCACGGGGCGCACCGACACGTTGGCGTCGGCACGCATCGACCCCTCCTCCATCGAGCAGTCGCTCACCCCGAGAAACAGGAGCGTCTGGCGAAGCTGGCGTAGGAAGATGGCGGTATCGGCCGCGGATCGGAGGTCGGGCTCGGTGACGATCTCCACCAATGGCGTGCCGCCCCGGTTGAAGTCCACAACCGAGCCATCGGCCCCGGCACGACGGCCGCCGCCGTGCGTGAGCTTGGCGGCGTCCTCCTCGAGGTGCGCACGGGTGATACCCACCTTGAGTTCGCTGCCGTCCTCCCGGATGGCCGTGAACTCGCCCCGGCCGCAGATGGGAATGTCGAACTGGGAGATCTGGTACGCCTTGGGCAGATCCGGATAGAAGTAGTTCTTACGGTGGAAGATCGATCGGGGGGCGATCTCACAGCCGAGCGCCAGACCGATGATGAGCGCCCTGCGAACAGCCTCCCCATTGACCACCGGCAGCACGCCCGGATGCGCGAGGCATACCGGGCACGTATGCGTGTTGGGCGCGTCACCAAACGACGGCGCGCAGCCGCAGAACATCTTTGTGCGCGTCGACAGCTGCACGTGAATCTCCACGCCGATGACCGGCTCAAGATCGCTCATGTGGCGAGCCCTGGGGGGCGTGTGTCGAACGCGATGACCTGCTCCAGTGCATGTGCGGTGTCAAGGAGGCGGTTCTCGCTGAAGGCCGGACCCGCCAGTTGCAGCCCAACGGGCAGACCATCGGAGAGGCCACACGGGATCGAGATCGCCGGCAGCCCGGCAAGGCTCGCCGGGATCGTGCAGACGTCGGCCAGGTACATCGCATACGGGTCGGCCGTACGGTCACCGATCGGGAAGGCCACGGTGGGAGATGTGGGTGAGGCGAGCACATCCACGCCCTCAAATGCCTGCGCGAACTCGCGGACGATGAGCGTGCGCACCCGCTGTGCCCGTCCGTAGTACTGGTCGTAGTAGCCGGACGCCAGCGCGAATGTGCCCAGCATGATGCGTCGTTTCACCTCGGGGCCGAACAGCCGCCCGCGGGTAACTTCGTACTGGTCGAGAAGGTTGTCGGCCTCGGCCGACGGCCCGTACCGGATGCCGTCGAACCGCGAGAGGTTGGCCGAGCACTCCGCTGGCGCCAGCACGTAGTAGGTGGCGAGGCCGCTGAGCGCCGTGGGAAGGTTCACGGGGACGATGGTGGCTCCGAGCGCCTCGGCCTTCACCAGTGCGACTTCCACAGCGGCCTTCACGCCGGGGTCGATGCCCTCACCCATCAACTCCTCCACCACGCCAATGCGCAGGCCCGCGAGGTCTGTGGCCATCGGAACATCAATGGGGGCGGGCCACTCCAATGACGTGGAGTCCATCGGGTCGCGGCCGACCATGTGCTTCAGCAGCAGGGCGGCGTCAGCGACGGTGCGAGCGAATGGGCCCACCTGGTCAAGTGACGACGCGAAGGCAATGAGGCCGTACCGCGAGATAGCCCCGTAGGTGGGCTTCATGCCGACGATGCCGCACAGTGCGGCCGGCTGCCGGATGGAGCCGCCGGTGTCGGAGCCGAGTGACCAGGGCACCTCGCGGGCGGACACCGCCGCAGCGGACCCGCCAGACGAACCACCGGGCACCCGGTCGTGATCCCAAGGGTTGAGCGTGTTCTTGTAGGCGGAGTTCTCGGTGGACGACCCCATTGCGAACTCATCCATGTTGGTCTTGCCCACTACCACGGCACCGGCCTGCTCCAGGCGGGCGACACACGTTGCCGTGTAGACGGGCCGAAACCCCTCGAGCATCTTCGACCCCGACGTCGTGACGATGTCCCGGGTCGACAGCGCGTCCTTCACCCCAAGGGGGATACCGCCGAGCGGTGGCCGCTCGGGGAGCGCGTCGATCTCACGGGCGCGCGCTCGTGCGCCCTCGGCATCAACCGCGAGGAACGCCTCGACGTCGTCGCGCGCGATGGCGTCGAGGTGCGCGTCGACCAACTCCAGTGACGACACGCGCCCGGCGGCCAATTCGGCGATCTGCTCGGTGGCGGTTAAGTCGCGGAGACCCATCAGTCCATCCTCGGCACTTCGAACGATCCATCCACCACGGCGCGCGCCTCACGGAGGGCGTCCTCCTGCGACAACCCGGGCCGTGGCTCGTCGGCACGCAGCACGTTCTCGAGCTCGATGACGTGGGTGGTGGGCGGAACGCCGTCGAGGTCCATGGCCCGGATGGCGTCGATGTGCTCGAGAATGCCCGAGAGCTCCTCGCGCATCACCTGCTCCTCGGCGTCATCGAGGCGCAGGCGGGCCAGTCGGGCTACGTGGCGGACGGTGGTGTCGTCGATCATCGGCGGCGGACTGTAGCCGAGCCGTCGCGGCGGGGGTGGTACCGTCGGATCGTGGCCGACGAGCGCGAACTGATTGAGCGAATTGCTGGCCGCGTGGGCGTGCGCGGTGAGGTGGTGACCGGTGTCGGTGACGACGCAGCGGTACTGGCCAATGGCATGGTGATGGCCCTTGACATGCTCGTTGACGGTGTGCACTTCAAAAGGTCCACCCACTCCCCCGCTGACATCGGGCACAAGGCGCTGGCTGTGAACCTGTCCGACATCGCGGCGATGGCGGCGGATCCCGTGGCCGTGCTGATTGGACTTGGGGTGCCGCCCGACATCACCGCCGACGACGTTGATGAGATGTACGGGGCCATGGAGGAAATGGCCGCGCAATACGGGTTCACGGTGGCCGGGGGCGACATCACCGATGCGCCTGTGCTCACGTTGGCGGTGACCGTGACCGGGCGCATGCGCCACGGCGTGCGCCCGGTGCTCAGAAGCGGCGCGCGATCGGGCGATCGCCTGGTGGTCACCGGGGTCCTCGGGGGCTCGGCCGCGGGGCTGTTGATCCTCGATGACCCGCTCCTTGGAACTGGGCTCGCCGAGCGCGACGCGCTCGTTGCCTGCCACCGGCGACCCACGCCCCTCCTCTCGCGTGGCCACCATCTCGCCGACTGCGGGGCGGGTGCGCTCATGGACATCTCCGACGGACTGCTCCTCGACGCAGGCCGCATGGCGCGTGCGAGCGGCCTTTGCGCAGAGATCGATCTGGATGCCGTTCCACGGGCACCGGGGGTGGATCACGTGGCGGCCGCCCTCGGTCTGGAGCCCGACCTTCTTGCCAGCACTGGCGGCGAGGACTACGCCCTGCTCGCTGCCATTGCGCCGGGGGTGGCGCTGCCCCGGGACACCGTGGTCGTGGGCCGCATGACTGAGGGCCCACCGGGTGTGATTGCGCTGCGGGACGGTTGTGACGTCACCCCGGTGCAGCTGGGGTGGGAACACGGGCACCGTTCGGGGTTGTGACCCTGCGCCGCGGCGATACCCTCGCCGCCGTGGATGATCGAGCCGAATTTGAGCGACTGGTTGATGAGGCGGTCGAGGGTATTCCCGAGCCGTTCGCAGCGGCGCTCGCCGACGTCGCCCTTCTCGTTGAGTCACACGCCCCAGATCGATCGCTCTACGGGCTGTATGAGGGATACCCCATCACGGTGGGGAGCATGCCGTCACTCGGAATGCCGCCCAGGATCACCATCTACATGCACCCGATGATCGAGCACTTTCCCCACCCCGAGACGTTGCGCCATCAGGTGCGCATCACCGTGCTGCACGAGCTGGGTCACCATCTCGGGCTGGGCGAGGACCGGCTCGGGGAGCTCGGCTACGCCTGAACACCAACCGGGCGGCCCGGGCAGTGAGCCCGTGCGCGCCGGCTGGTGATCAGCGGCAATCAGGAGCGCGCGGGAGCGTTCTCCAGCCCGGTGATGTTGATCGAGCCCTCACCGCCGTAGCGCTTGTTGAGGTTGATGATGATCGCGGTCATACCCTCAACGATGATGGCATTGGCCAGTGGACCGGCATCAAGGCCGCGGCACCCGGGGATGTCCTGGGTGAGTGCGATGACGGCCTCACGGGCCTCCTTGCTCTTGCCGCATACCAGCACGTCGCCCTCAATGCGGTGACGCGCCTGCAGCCCGGCAGCGGGCAGGTTGTTGTAGGCCACAACCACCTTGGCATCGGGCGCCAACTCCTGGATCTGGTGCGCGCACGACGGTGCGGGGAGGTCGAGCACGGCCATCGCGCCGCTCTTCCCAAACTTGAGCGCGTTGACCACGGTCACCAGCACCTTGCCGGCCAGCGGCTCGGCCAGTGGAGGAATGGTCTGCTCGATTCCCTCCCATGGGATGGAGAGCACAGCCATGTCGCCAGCAGCCGCAGCGGCACCGTTCTCCATGGGCACAAAGTTGCCGTCGGGGTATGCCTCGCGCAGGCCCTCGGCGGCCTGGTCGGCGCGCTCCTGGCTGCGTGATCCCACGATGATCTCGTGGCCAGCTGCGGCGAAGGTGATGGCGAGACCGCGACCGAGGTCGCCGGTGCCGCCGAAGATCGCAATCTTCACGTGATGATTCCCTTTGTCGGT
>CANJMX010000033.1 GCA_947475125.1 Actinomycetota bacterium | reverse complement strand
CGGGGGTGATGAAGCCGAAGCCCTTCTCGGCGTTGAACCACTTCACGACGCCTTCCGGCACGCTATCCACCTTGTTCGGCGAGGAATGCCACTGCACGCCGAGCTTTGTACCGACGGCTGCTTTTCCACGCATTGCTGAGATCACCAGATCGGTGATCGAGTGGAACGCTAGTCCTCCCCCCGGCGGAAGGCCCAATTCTGCGGTGCCTCGTTACCGAATTGGTACAAATTCCGACAGTTCTCCCCGCTCAGAGAACATTGTTCACTTCTTCTGGGTACGGATGAATGCGGTCAAACCGAAGGCGCCGACCGCTGACATTCCCATTCGGCGGTAGAAACCATCGGCATCACGCTCGGCGATGAGCACCTGGTGGTGGAAGGTTTCGAGGGGGTAATGATCGAGCACCGTGCGCAGAAGTTCGCGACCGATTCCCTGTCCCTGACTGTCGGGCAGCACAAGAATGTCGGCGATGTACACGGCGAATGCGCCATCGCTCATGGTGCGCACGAAGCCCACGATGCCGTCATCCTGCACGGCCACCAGCGCGAGGTCTGCCCGCTCCACCGCGGTGCGCAGGCGCTCCGGGGTGCGTGCATGACTCCAATTATTCGCCGCATACACGGCCAGGATGCCGGGGAAGTCGTCAACGACCTCCACCTGCCGTATTTGCGCTGGCGCGCCAATCGTTGTCACCGGTGGATTCCTCCAGGAGTTGGTACCGTCACCCGCCGATGACGACACCACCGAGCGAACTTCCGGAACGGTACGACCCGGCGGCCGCCGAGGCCCGATGGCAGGGCATCTGGGACGCCGAGAAGGCCTTCCATGCCGAGCCGGTGGCCCGCGACGGCGAGGTTGTGGTCATCCCCGATCGGCCCAAGGCATACGTGCTGGAGATGCTCCCCTACCCGTCGGGCGAGATCCACATGGGGCACGTCAAGAACTACACGATGGGCGATGTGGTCGCGCACCACCGCCGCCGCACTGGCCACGTGGTGTTCCACCCGATGGGCTACGACGCCTTCGGCCTGCCGGCCGAGAACGCAGCCATCCGCACTGGCGAGCCCCCGGCGGAGGTCACCGCCCGGAACATTGCCGCCATCCGCACCCAGCTGAAGCGCCTCGGATTCTCAATCGACTGGGACGTTGAGATCTCCACGGCCGACCCGGGCTACTACCACTGGACTCAGTGGATCTTTCTGCGGTTCCTTGAGAAGGGGCTGGTCGAGCGCCGCGAGGCGGCGGTCAACTGGTGCCCCAAGGACCAGACGGTGCTTGCAAATGAGCAGGTGGTGGATGGGCTGTGCGAGCGGTGCAAGGCGCCCGTGGAGCTACGTCAGCTTCCGCAGTGGTTCCTGCGCATCACCGACTACGCGCAGGCACTGCTTGATGACATGGATCTGCTGGTCGACTGGCCCGAGCGCGTGCTCACCATGCAGCGCAACTGGATTGGGCGATCGGTGGGTGCCCGGGTGGAGTTCGGGCTCGATGACGGTTCGGCAACCATCCCGGTGTTCACCACGCGACCCGACACACTGCATGGGGCAACGTTCTTCCTCGTTGCGCCCGAGCACCCGATGGTGCCCCGCCTGATTGAGGGGCGGCCCGAGCAGGCCGAGGTGACCGCCTACGTGGGCACCGCTGCCCGCACCCCGCTGGCCGAGCGCAGCTCCGCCGAGCGCACCAAGACCGGCGTGTTCACGGGCCGGCACGTCATCAACCCGGTCAATGGCGAACCCATCCCGGTGTGGGTGGCCGACTACGTGCTGATGGATTACGGCACCGGGGCGATCATGGCCGTGCCGGGGCACGACGCCCGCGATTTTCAGTTCGCCACCACATTCGGATTGCCCATCAGGCGTGTGATCGCAGAGGAGGGCGTCGAGGCGGATGCGCCGCTGGTCGAGGCCATGACCGATCCCGGGCGTCTGGTGAACAGCGACGTGCTTGACGGGATGGCGGTGGAGGAGGCCAAGGCGACCATGTGCGCGTGGCTTGCCGAGCGCGATCTTGGCGACGCCACCGTGGGTTTCAGGCTGCGCGACTGGCTCATCTCGCGTCAGCGCTACTGGGGTGCGCCCATTCCGGTGGTCAACTGCCCCGAGTGCGGCGTGGTGCCCGTACCTGATGACCAGCTGCCGGTGCTCCTCCCGCACATCGACGACTACGCGCCCAAGGGGCAGAGCCCGCTGGCATCGGCCACCGAGTGGCTGCACACCACCTGCCCGGCCTGCGGGGGCGCCGCGACGCGCGAGACCGACACCATGGACACGTTCGTGGATTCGTCGTGGTACTTCCTGCGCTACACCGCCCCGCATCTGAGCAATGCACCATTCTCGCGTGAGATCACCGACTACTGGCTGCCGGTTGATCAGTACATCGGCGGGGTGGAGCACGCGATCCTGCACCTGCTGTACGCCCGCTTCTTCACCAAGGTGCTGCACGACCTGGGGCTGGTGGGAACCCGCGAGCCATTCGCGCGCCTGTTTACGCAGGGGATGATCCACCACCAGGGCGCCAAGATGAGCAAGAGCCGCGGCAATGTGGTGCCCCCCGACGACATCATCAACCGGTTTGGTGCAGACACCCTCCGGCTGTACATCCTGTTCATGGGGCCCGCGGCCGATGACGCCGAGTGGAGCGATTCGGGCGTTGAGGGGCAGCGCAGGTTCCTCGACCGCGTGTGGCGCCTCGTGATGGCGCTTCCAGGTGACGGGGCGGGCGAGCGTCCCACCCCCGACGAACTCGCCGGTGACGATGCTGCGCTGGCGCTGGTGCGAAAGGCCGAAGCCACCGTTGACAAGGTGAGCCAGGACATTGGCGAGCGCTTCTCATTCCACACGGCCATCAGCGCCATTCAGGAACTGGTGAACCACGCCACGCGTGATGCCGGCGACGGCACGCTCGACACACCGGCCGGCCACCGCGCCCTGCACCACGCCGCACGCACCACGGTGTCGCTGCTCTTCCCGTTTGCCCCGCACATCGCCAGCGAGTTGTGGGAGCGCATGGGGGGTGGCGAGCGGCTGTGGGAGGAGCCCTGGCCCGCGGCCGATCCGGCGTTCCTCGTTGCCGACACGGTGACCATCGTGGTGCAGGTCAACGGCAAGTTGCGCGACCGTATTGAAGTGGCCCCCGGCATGGCCGATGACGCCCTGCTGGAGATGGCACTCGCACTGCCCAAGGTGGAGGCAGCGCTCGGCGGGGCAGAGATCAAGCGGAAGATCGTCGTGCCCGGAAAGCTGGTCAATCTGGTTGTGGCCCGGCCGTAGCCGCGGCCGGGCCTTCGTGCTGACTGCCCGTCGTGAATGCGCGCGTGATGGTGATCTCGCGTGATACGGCGGGGGGTGTCGACCGATACATCCGAGGCCCTGTTTCGTCACTCTTTTCGTGGATGCCTGTGGACGTGCGGGGATCGACGGGGAGGCCCCAGGGGAGACAACCGCTGATTCTGCCGGAGCGGCTGATTCCGATGAATGGTCGTCGCCGGTGATCGGGTAGGTTTCGCGGCCCACCCCTCGAGTCGGAGTCACCCCGTGTTCCAGCGATTGCTCGTGCTGCTTGGTCCCCTTCTGCGGGCGCGCCGGACCGCCTTGTCCGCGCTGGTCGTTACGTGCATGGCGTTGACGCTCGCGATGTGCGGTGCGGCGTCTGCGAGCCCCGTTGGTGCATTCACCACCTTCCGGGAGGTGGTGGGAGGGTCAGGACCCAATGCGATCGCCCTGGGTCCCGACGGCAACATGTGGTCCACCGAGGGGAGCGGGAACAAGGTGGGGCGCCTCACGCCGAAAGGGGTGATCACTGAGTTCCATCTGCCCACTTCTGGCGCGTTTCCCGTCGGTATCGCATCTGGGCACGACGGTGCGATGTGGTTCGCTCAGCAGACCGGCAACAGCATCGGGCGCATCACCATGGACGGACAGATCACCGAGTTCGTGGTGGCCACGGTCGGTTCGGCTCCGTATGGCATCGCGGCGGGCCCCGATGGGGCGATGTGGTTCACCGAACTGCATGGCAACAAGATCGGGCGCATCGACATGGATGGCGTCATCACCGAGTTCGCGGTGCCCACCGACCACGGCAGGCCGCAGATGATCGCCGCCGGCCCCGATGGCGCCATGTGGTTTACCCAACATGCCGGCAATGGGATTGGCCGTATCGCGATGGACGGAACGATCACCGAATTCGTACTGCCCATTGCCGGTTCGACTCCGTATGGCATCGCGGCGGGCCCCGATGGGGCCATGTGGTTCACCGAACCCCATGGCAACAGGATCGGCCGCATCACCATGACCGGCAGGGTCACATCGTTCCGGCTTCCCACCGCGTCTGCCGGGCCCCATGACATCGCGGCAGGCCCGGGCGGCGCCATGTCGTTCACCGAGCAGAAAGGCAACAGGGTCGGCCGCATCACGATGGCGGGGAAGATCACCGAGGTCCGACTTGCGAAGCCCGGCGACGTGCCGACCGGCATCGCGGCTGGTCCGGGCGGTGCGATGTGGTTCACCGAGCAGGCGTCCAACAAGATCGGGCGCCTCACGACCGGCGGTGCCATCACCGAGTTCCGGCTTCCCATGGACGGTGGCACCCCGGTGGGTATCGCATCCGGCCCCGATGCCGCCATGTGGTTCACCGAGCATTCCGGCAACAAGATCGGGCGCATCGCCACGAATGGCGCGATCACGCAGTTCCCAATCCACACACCACGCGGAATCCCGGTGAGTATTGCGGCGGGCCCCGATGGGGCGATGTGGTTCACCGAGTACACGGGCAACAGGATTGGTCGCATCACCATGGCCGGCGCGGTCAGGGAGTTCGTGGTGCCCACCGACGTCTCATCGCCGGCCGTCATCGCGCCGGGCCCGGACGGGGCCATGTGGTTCACCGAGCGAAACGGGAACAAGATCGGGCGCATCAACATGGCGGGCAGGATTGCCGAGTTCGAGATCCCGACCGCGCACTCGGTGCCTTGGGGAATCGCGCCGGGTCCGGATGGCGCCATGTGGTTCGCCGAGGCGTCGGCGAACAGGATCGGGCGCATCACCATGGCCGGTGCCATCACCGAATTCGCGGTGCCCACGGCAGCGTCGTCGCCGGCGAGCATCGCTGCAGGGGCGGATGGGAGCATGTGGTTCACCGAGCGAAACGGCAACCAGATCGGGCGAATCACGATGTCCGGCGAGATCACCGAATTCGCCGTGCCCACGGGTGGCTCCACCCCCTGGGGGATTGCGGCAGGGCCCGACGGTGCGATGTGGTTTACCGAGCGGGTGGGCAACAACATCGGGCGCATCACGGTGGATGGCGCCGTCACCGAGTTCCCGGCGCCGACCGCGGCCGCCGCGCCGTGGGAGATCGCCGCGGGCGTTGACGGCAGTATGTGGTTCAGCGAGTGGGGCACCTCCCGCATTGCGCGGGTGGGCACCGGCATGGGCGCCCTGCTCACGGCATCGGTTACCGGACTACGGACCGCGGGCTCGAAACTGACCTGTCGCAGCGTAAATAGTTCGCGCTGGCCCCTGGTGTCGACGTCGTACGCGTGGCTTCGAAATGGCCTGCCGCTGCGCGGTGCGACGGGGCGCACGCATACCTTCACCGTGGAGGATCACGCCGCGACCATCGCGTGCCGTGCCGCAGTGACCGTGAAGCCCTCCCGTGCCCGCTTCGCCGCGCAGTCGGGGTTCGTGGCAATTCACTGAAATCGGTGTCGCGGCCGGGCCGTGGCGGTCAGGCGCGGTTATTGACGCTATGCGCGCGCCACGCGTCGTGAATACGCCGATACGGTCGTTTGATGGACCGATTGCTGCCATGGCTTCGCCGGAGTGGATGGATGTACGCGCTCGTCGCGGTGGTGCTTGCGGTGGTGGCATTCCGATGGGCCGCACAGGGGCACGACGGGCCCACCGGGGGCGGCGGTGGCGGTGGCGGTGGCACCGGCACATCCACGGCGGGCGTCGTGCGCCGACCGGTGACCACCTCCATGCCTGTTGTGCATGTGGCCGGCGAGGTGCGGCATCCGGGCGTGTACCGCATTGGGGGCGATTCGCGGGTGATCCAGGCCATCCGCCTGGCGGGTGGCCCAACCGGACGGGCCAATCTGCAGGGCCTCAACCTGGCGGCGCCGGTGGCGGACGGGCAGCAGATTCTCGTACCCGCGCGCGTCGCTGCAGCAGCGGGCGGGGCGGCATCTGCAACGGGCGGGGCAGCGGGAAGCGGCCCCATCAGCCTGTCATCGGCCACTGCGGCTGACCTCGAAGCCCTCGACGGCGTGGGGCCGGCGCTGGCTGCCCGCATTGTGGAATGGCGGCAGGCGCATGGTGGGTTCTCGTCGGTGGACCAGGTGGACGACGTCCCGGGAATCGGCCCGGCGCGTCTCGAGGCCCTGCGGCCGCATCTGACCCCGTGACCAACGCCGGCGGTGCGCCGGCATTGGCCCGGCAGGCACCGCTGGTGATGCTGTGCGCACTGGCGGCGGGGTTGCTGGTGGGCCCTCACGGCGTGCCCGTTGCATGGGCGGCTCTGGGGGCGGCCGGGTGCGGATGCTGCGCCGCCATCGCGGTGCGTGAGCGGCATTCAGGTGCAGCCACCGCGCTGCTCTTGGCCGCGTGCCTGATAGCCGGGGGCGCATGGGGAGCAGCCCGGGTTCAGGTGACCGACGTGGCGCCGATGCGCCAGTCGGGCGGAACGAGCGGCACGGTGGTGGTTGATACCCCGCCCGCTGTCACCACCTATGGCTCACGCGCCCAGGTGCTGGTGGCCCACCTTTCCGGATCGGTGGCCCTGGCCCCGGGCACGCGACTGCTGCTCGATCTGCCGAGCGCCGCACCCGTGCCGCAGGTGGGGTTCGTCCTCAAACTGAGCGGAGCATTGGCGCCGGCCGCAGAAGCCGGTGCTCCCGCGTGGTGGGGGGCCTATCTGCGGCGCCAGCACATTGCGGGCCGTCTGCGAGCGCACAGTTGGACTCAGGTGGGGGTGAGGGGAGGGCCGATGGGTGCGCGCGATGCCCTTCGGCGATGGGCAGGCGACAACGTGGCCGCAGGACTCTCCGGCGACTTGGAGGCCATTGTGCGGGGGATGGCCCTCGGGGGAGGAGCGGGCCTCACCGATGGCACCGCGCAACAAATGCGCGATGCCGGCCTGTGGCATCTGCTTGCCGTAAGTGGGCAGAACGTGGCGGTGGTGGGAATCGGCATGGTGGCGCTGCTGGGCGCCGCAGGGGTATCCCGGCGGTCGCGGTTGCTCGCATCAGGCGCCGCGATGGCTGCCTACTGCCTGGCCTGTGACGGGGGCGCATCGGTGGCGCGCGCGGGGCTGATGGGGGCCGTGGCGCTGATGGCCGATCTCGGTGGCAGGCCACGGGCCCGGTGGTACGCGCTGATGCTCGTGCTGGTTGTGCTGCTGGCGTTGGATCCC
The DNA here is from genome assembly GCA_947475125.1 of Actinomycetota bacterium. Classification (GTDB taxonomy): domain Bacteria; phylum Actinomycetota; class Thermoleophilia; order Miltoncostaeales; family Miltoncostaeaceae; genus SYFI01. Next base: position 5,739 of record CANJMX010000033.1, on the reverse strand, counting down.
CTGTCGGCCGACGATCCCGGGCTGCAGTTGTCGTTTGCCGCCGTTGCGGGACTGTTCGCCATTGCGCCCCCGCTGGCTGCGTGGTTGCGCGGATTCATGCCGGGCCGCCTTGCCGACCTCATGGCGCAGTCGGGAGCAGCCGGGCTCGCCACCGCGCCAGTACTTACATCGGGGTTCGGCCGCATCTCGACAGTCGGGTTGGTGGCCAACCTCGTAGCGGTCCCGGTGGCAGGGCCAGTGGTGGTTGTTGCGCTGCTCGGAACCGTGGCCCATTCGGTATGGGGGCCTGCAGGGGTGGGGCTGGCCTGGATCGCAGCCATGGGGGCCGGCATCGTGATGGGGGTGGCGCGCGTAACGGCGTCCATTCCGGGGGCGGTGGTGACGGTGCCGGCCTGGGGGGTGGTTCCTCTCGCACTGATGGCCGCGACGCCCGTGCTGGTGTGGGCATGGCTTCGGCGGGTGCCCCAGACGGCGGTGGGACCGGAGTGGGGAATGCCGGGGCGCGGTCATTGGATGCGCGCGGGTCTGATCGGTATGGCGGGGGTGGCGGCGATCGCCGTCGCTGGCCTGCCGGGGTGCACCGGCCCCGGCGCACTGCCCGGGGGCCCCGCGCTGCGCGTGCTCGACATCGGGCAAGGATCGGCGGCTGTACTGCGCGACGGTGCACGGGCCGACGTGCTGGTGGACTGCGGCCCTCCGGGCGAGCCCCCGCCGGTCATCGACGCGCTGGCCCGGGCTGGAATGGATTCGGTGGGGGTCATCATCATCAGCCATGGCGCGCTGGATCACGCGGGAGGAGCCACGGCGGTGATAGACGCCATGCCGGTTGGCCGGGTACTGCTGCCCGATCCGGATCACGATGCTCCATTGGTGCGCGAGGTGGCCGCGCATGCGATGGCGCATGGGGTGCCCGTGACGTGGGTATCGGCGGGGAGCGAGATCTCAATGGGGCCATGGAGCGCACGCGTGGTCGGCCCGGGACCGGACGATGCGCGAAGCACCGAGGCGAATGACCGCAGCCTGGTGGTGCTTGCTCGCGCGCGCGGCCTGTCGGCGCTGCTGCCCGGCGACGCCGAGGGCAATGTGCTGCGCGACCTCTCACTTCCGCCCACGCCGGTGCTGGTGGTGTCGCATCACGGGTCGGAGGATCTGGCCCTGCCGCCAGTGCTGGAGCGCCTGCGGCCGGCGGCGGCGGTGGTGTCAAGCGGGGCGGGCAACCACTACGGCCACCCGCGGGCACAGGTACTGGCGGCACTGGGGGATGCCGGCGCCGGGGTGCTGCGCACGGATTCGGGCGGGGATGTGGATCTTCGTGCGGGGCAGGGCGGAATCGTCGTGCGCCGCGGGTAACCTGAAGGCGTGTCTCACCCCGAACCACTGAAGCCCGTGTATTGGATTCACGGCGAGGACCGGGCCAAGGTCGACCGTGCCCTGCACCGGCTGGTGGCGCGCGTGGAGGCCGAAGGCGGCATGCCGGCCGAGCGCTTTGAGGCCGGTGAGGTGACGGCCCTCGAGGTGCGCGCGGCATGTGAGGCCATGTCATTTGGTGGCACACGTCTTGTGCTGGTGCGTCGCGCAGACCAGTGGAAGGCGGCTGACGTCGAGCCGCTCATCGACTACCTGGATGACCCCCTGCCCTCGACGTGCCTCGCGCTTGTATCTGACGGCGCACCCACGCCCAGGATGCTGAAGGCGGTGGAGGCCGCGGGTCAGTTACTGGCGTACGGCCCTCCGGCGAAGGCGTCAGGCAAAGAGCGCATCGCGTGGTTCACCAGATATGTCCAGGACGAGGTGAAGAAGTACGGCAGCAGCATCAGCGCGAAGCTCGCCGCCGAGGTCGTGACGCGCGCGGGGCGTGCAGGTGAGGATGCCGGCCATCTGGCGAACGAGGCGACGAAACTGGCGATGGCCGCGGGCGACGCCGCCGTGAGCCAGGACGACGTTGACGCACTTGTGGTCGTTGACCCGCAGGCAAAGGCGTATCTGCTGGGCGATCTGATCGTGCAGGCCGATGCCCGTGGTGCGTACGCGATGCTTGCCGACCTTGCGGGTGGAAGCGAGACCACCGAGCCCATCGTCATCCAGCGCATGCTGGCGCGGCACTTCAGGGGCATTGCCGTTGCGCAGGGGCCGGGTGCCACGCAATCGGACGTTGAGCGCATCGCGGGCCTCAAGGGGTATCCGGCGCAGAAGGCCGTGGATCAGGCCCGGCAACTCGGCCCGGGGGCGGGTGAGTGGTGCGTGGCCCGGCTCGCTGATCTGGAACTGGACCTGCGGGTGTCGTCGCTGAAGGATCTCGGCGAGGCATCCGGCGACGGCGCGCGGATGGTGCTGGAACTCGGCGTACGCGACCTGCTGGGTGCCTGCCGGGGGTGAACCGGGGAGCCCCGGCGCCATCTCGGCACCGGGGCTCGACCCTGTATCTCTAGACGGCTCTGGTCACCAGACGTGCGACGCGCGCCTTGCGACGGGCGGCGGTGTTCTTGTGCAGTGCACCGCGAGCGGCCGCACGATCGATGGTCTTCACCATCTCTGCAGCCTGCTCCGGAGTGATGCTCTCACCCTCCGTGACGGCAGTCGTAAGGCGCTTCATTCCCGAACGAACGGTCGAGCGATAGCGGATGTTGGTGTCCCGCTGCTTGAGCGATCTCCGGTTGCGCTTCTTCTGCTGCTTGATGTTTGCCACGCGTGGGTCTCCCGATTCCTGTAGGTCGGCCGGGTATCGTAGCAACGGATGACCTGGGCGACAGAACGAGCGTGACGGACACGACCGAAGGAACCGACGGGCGCCCCAAGGGTGGCCTTGGCCGGTCCACGGCCGTGTTCTCATTCTGGACCGCAGTCAGCCGCGTCGCGGGGCTCGCCCGCGAGGTTGTGGCGGCTGCCCTGTTCGGTACTCAGGGCGCCATCAATGCGTTCGTCATCGCGTTTCAGGTTCCCAATCTGCTGCGCAGTCTTGTGGCCGATTCGGCCATCTCTGCCGCGTTCGTTCCCATCTACACGCAGTTGCAGGAACAGGGGCGCAAGCAGGACGCCCGCCGGCTGGTGGGCGCGCTGTCCAGCGTCATCGTGCTGGGGCTCAGTGCGATCTCCCTGGTGGCCATCCTCACCGCGCCATGGGTGATGCCACTGCTCGCACCGGGGCTCGACTCCTCGCTGCAGCACTACCTCATCGGTCTGTCGCAGGTGATGTTCCCCATCGTTCCGCTGCTGGGGCTCACGGGGATTGTGGCCGCCGTGCTGCAGGCCGAAGGACGGTTCACGCCCACCGCATTTGTTCCCGTGCTGTGGAACGCAGTGATTCTGCTGAGTCTTGTGGGCATCAGCCCGTTCGTGGCATCCGACGAGCGCATCTGGGTGTACGCCATCGGGATCCTGCTGGGCACGGTGGCCCAACTGCTCTACCTGCTGCCGTACCTGCGGGGCTTCGGGCCGTTCCCCATCAGCATGGGATTTGGCAACCACATGGTGCGCCGGGTGCTCATCCTCATGCTGCCGGTCACCGTTGGGCTGGGGCTCATCAACATCAACGCCCTGGTGGATGCCGTCTTCGCCACCCTGGTGAGCGAGCAGGCCGTGCGGGCCATCGATGCCGCGTTCCGCCTGTACATCCTGCCGCAGGGAATCTTCAGCGTCGCCATCTCCACCGTGCTCTTTCCCACCATCTCCCGCATGGCCGCAAAGAACGATATGCCGGGCCTTCGGAAGTCGGTCGACTCAGGGCTCAGGCAGATCTTCTTCCTGCTTCTGCCTGCCACGGCATTCCTCATGGTGCTGTCCATGCCAGTGGTGCGGCTGGTGTACGAGCGCGGGGCATTCAACGACTACTCCACGCTGATCACCTCCGAGGCGCTCTTCTTCTTCACGATCGGGCTCGTGTTCAACGGAGCCAGCCTGCTGCTCATCCGAGCGTTCTTCAGCATGCAGCAGCCGTGGCTCCCCACGGCCATCGCCGGTGGCGGGGTGCTGCTCAACCTGGTCCTTGACGCCATCTTCTTCAAGCCATTCGGCATCGGCGGCATCCCATTCTCCACCAGCATCACGTCGTTCGTCACCTTCGCCCTCCTCCTGCACTTCCTCAGCAAGCGGACTGGCGGCATGAATCTGCGCCACGTGGCAGACGGATTCGTCAAGGCACTGATCGCGGCCGGATTCGCTGCGCTGCTGGCGCGGGCGACCTGGTACGTGTTGGACGGTTGGCTCGGGGCGTCATTCCCCGCGCAGGTGGTGAGCGTGGGAATGGCCGGTATCGCCTGCGTCGCGGCGTTCCTTGCGGCCGCGCAGGCGCTGGGGATGCCCGAGATCGCGGCGGGCCGACGGCTGCTGAGCGCCCGACGTGGCGTGCGATAGGGTCGCCCGCGTGGATCAATCGCACATCCGGAACTTCTCGATCATCGCCCACATCGACCATGGCAAGTCGACATTGGCCGACCGCATCCTGCAGATCACCGGCGCGGTGAGCGAACGCGACATGCGGGCGCAGGTGCTCGACTCGATGGATCTGGAGCGCGAGCGGGGCATCACCATCAAGGCGCAGGCCGTACGGGTGATGTACACCGCCGACGACGGCGAGACCTACCAGATCAACCTCATCGACACGCCCGGACACGTGGACTTCTCGTACGAGGTCTCGCGCAGCCTTGCGGCGTGTGAGGGGGCGCTGCTGGTGGTGGACGCCAGCCAGGGCATCGAGGCCCAGACGCTGGCCAACGCATACCTGGCCATTGAAGGGGATCTTGAACTGGTCCCAGTGCTCAACAAGATCGACCTGCCGGCCGCCGACCCTGAGCTGCACGCGGGGGCGCTGGCCGACCTGATCGGCGACGACCCCGAGAACGTACTGCGCATCTCGGCCAAGACCGGCCAGGGGGTGAAGGAGGTGCTGGAGGCCATCGTCACCCGCATGCCGCCGCCGCGCGGTAACCCCGACGCCCCCACCCGTGCCCTGGTGTTTGACTCGGTGTACGACCAGTACCGCGGCGTCGTCGCCTTCGTGCGTGTGATGGACGGGCATCTCACAGGTGGCACCAAACTGCGGGCCATCGCCACCGCAAGCGACTTCGACGCCGAGGAGGTTGGCGTGATGTCGCCGGTGATGACGCCCATTTCCCGCCTCTCGGCAGGGGAGACCGGGTACATCGTCACGGGGCTGAAGAGCCTGCACGAGCTCCGTGTGGGCGACACCATCACCGAGGCCGCCGCGCCCGCCACCGAGGCCCTTTCGGGGTACCGCGAGGTGAAGCCGATGGTCTTCTGCGGTCTGTTCCCGGTGGACAGCGATGACTATCCAGGGCTCCGCGATGCGCTCGAGAAGCTCTCGCTCAACGATGCCTCGCTCGTGTGGGAGCCCGAGACCTCGCAGGCGCTTGGCTTCGGATTTCGCTGCGGGTTCCTCGGCCTGCTGCATATGGACATCATCCGGGAGCGCCTGGAGCGCGAGTACGACCTCAACCTGATCACCACCACACCCAACGTGCAGTACGAGGTCACCACGACAACGGGCGAGATCGTGGCCGTGCGATCGCCGGTGGACCTGCCGAGCCCCAATCACATCGAGCAGATCGAGGAGCCGTACGTGCGCTGCACGGTTCTGGTGCCGCAGGACCACGTGGGCGCCGTGATGGGTCTGTGCCAGGACCGGCGCGGCAACTTCGTGACCATGACCCCCATCGAGAACCGCCAGCAGGTGGTGTACGACATGCCGCTGGCCGAGATCGTGCTCGACTTCTACGACCAGCT
>CANJMX010000032.1 GCA_947475125.1 Actinomycetota bacterium | reverse complement strand
GCACTTGCGCGCGCACTGCAGCCGGTGGCTGGGGCATACGACTACATCATCATGGATACGCCGCCATCGCTCGGCCTGCTCACCATCAATGCGATGGTGGCGGCACAGGGCGTGATTGTGCCCGTGCAGTGCGAGTACCTCTCGCTGCGCGGCCTCGCCCAGTTGCAGCAGACGCTGGGTCAGGTGCGTGAGCATCTCAACCCCGACGTGGACATCTTCGGCATCCTGCCGACCATGTACGACGGACGCACCATGCATTGCCGCGAGGCGGTGGATGTGCTCACCGCCAGCTTCGGCGACACAGTGTTCCGTACCCGCATCGGCAAGACCGTGCGGTTCGCCGAGGCCCCGGTGCAGGGACAGAGCGCACTCAAGTTCGACTCAGCTGGCCAGTCGGCCCGTTGGTACCGCCAGGTGGCCCGCGAGGTTCTGGAGCGGGATGGCCGTTGGACCGACGACCTCGAGCGCATGCGCGCGAAGCAGTCGTCGCACTCGACCAAAGCGCAGCCGAAACTGAGGTTGGCGTCGTGACCCAGAAGAAGTCGATGCGCGAGGGGCCCCTCGCCGATCTCTTCCGCAGTACCGGCGGCAATGCCCCTCAGGGGATGCAGTCGGAGGCACCCGCGGACCTGTTTACCCCGTCGCCCGAGGGCTCCGAGGGTCATGCGGTCGTGCGTGTGGTGGGCGTGGGCGGCGCCGGTTGCAACGCCGTCGACCGCATGGTGGAGGCCGGGCTGCGCGGTGTGGAGTTTGTGGCCGTCAACACCGACCGGCAGGCGCTCGATGCCAGTCGGGCAGATGTGGTCATCCCCGTTGGCGCCGAGGTCACGCGTGGCCTGGGTACCGGCGGCGACCCCTCCACCGGTGAGATGGCGTTTCGCGAGAGTGAAGACCACCTGCGTCGCGTGCTCCGGGGATCCGACCTCGTGTTCATCGCCGCGGGCGAGGGCGGCGGCACCGGTACCGGCGGATCGCCGATCGTGGCCAAGGTGGCCCGTGAGATGGGCGCGCTCGCCGTGGCGGTGGTCACACGGCCATTCGGCTTTGAGGGCACCAAGCGCGCCACCACCGCCGATCTGGGTATTCACCATCTGCAGGAAGCCGCTGACACGGTCATCGTCATTCCGAATGACCGCCTGATGAACGTGCTCGAGCGCGGTACCAGCGTGGTGCAGGCATTCGCCGTGGCCGACGATCTGCTGCGCCAGGGCGTGCAGGGGATCTGCGACCTCATCACCCTGCCGGGGCTTATCAATGTGGACTTCGCAGATGTGCGCACCATCCTGAAGGGCGCCGGCACCGCACTGCTGGGTATCGGCTACGCCAGCGGTGGAAGCCGTGCCACAGATGCGGCCCTGGCCGCCATTTCGTCACCACTCCTTGAGACTCCCGTGGACGGTGCACGGGGAATCCTTCTTGGCATTACGGGTGGGCCGGACATGTCGCTGATCGAGGTCACCGAGGCCGCACAGGTCGTGGCTGATGCTGCCGATCCTGAGGCCAACATCATCTTTGGTGCCACCATCGACGAAGACCTTGAGGACCAGGTGTGGGTCACGGTCGTGGCCGCAAACCTCGCCGGCAAGTCGTCGCGCGGGTCGTCGGCGTCGTCGCTGTCGCGCCCGTCGGCCACTCGCGTGGAGCGCGGCCGTCGCACCCGTACGGACTCCACCCGTGCCACATCGCTGGAGGGTGCTCCCGAGATCTCTGAGCCGCCGGAGGCACCGGATCTGTCGGCAGATGTGCCGCCGCCGCCTCCGCCACGTGTTGTGGAGCCGGTATCTGAGCCCGACGCCCCCGAGGCGCCAAAGCTCTTCTCGGTGAGTGACGACGTATCGCCGCCCTCGGGCGACGAGCCACCGACCGCCTCGTAGCGGGCGGTTCCATGATCACCGGCGCCGTCGCGGCCGGGAGCCCACTGGCCGCGCGGGCCGGTGCGGATGCCCTGGCCGCCGGCGGCACGGCCACCGATGCCGTTATCGCCGGCGCGCTCATGTCGGCGGTTGCCGAGAGCGTGCTCACCGGTCCGGGGGCTGGCGGATTTCTGCTGGTGCGTCCACCGGGCGGGCCTGCCACGTTGCTGGATTTCTTCGTGTCGGTGCCGGGGACCGGGCCTGGCGGCCGGGTGCTCGACCCCGACGATCTGCATGCCTTCACCGTGACATTTGGCACCGTGGAGCAGGTGTTTCACATCGGCGCCGCGTCATGCGCCGTGCCGGGGATGTTTGCCGGTCTCGACCTGGCCTCGCGTCGGTTCGGCCGCATCCCGCTGGCCGAACTCGCGGCCCCAGCGGTGCGTCAGGCACGCGAGGGCGTGATGATTGGCGAGCAGGCGGCGTACCTGCACGAGATCCTGGCCGAGATGCTCATGCACACCCCATCAAGCGCTGCCATGTACGGGCAGCACGGGGGGCGCCCCACGCCACCCGGCGGCACCATCTGGATGCCCGACCTTGCCGAGTCGCTGGAGCGCTTTGGCCGGGAGGGGGCCGCGTGCCTGTACGACGGCATGCTGGGTGAGGAGTTGATCAGGTACCTCGAGGTACAGGGCGGACTCATTACGCGGGATGACCTGCGCGCGTACGGCGTAATTGAGCGCACCCCGCTCGAGGTGTCATTCCGTGGCGTCACGGTGCTCACCAACCCCCCGCCATCAAGCGGTGGCACGCTCATCTCGGCCGCACTGCATCACATGGGGCGCAACCCGCCACCAGTCGATGACGACGGGTTCTACGTGGGGCTCGCCCGCGCCGAGGCTGCTGCGAATGCCATGCGCGGGCCGGAGTTCAACGCGAGCTTGTCCGACGATGACTTCCTCGACCGCTTCTGGGCGGCGCTGTCGGGGCACGAGACGTCGGGGCTGCCTCCGTCGAGGAAGCCCACCGGCACCACCCACGTAAGCGCGATCGATGCCGAGGGCGGTATGGCAAGCCTCTCGTCATCCAATGGGTCGGGGTCGGGCGTTGTGGTGCCCGGCACCGGGATCATGCTCAACAACATGCTGGGTGAGAGCGATCTGAACCCCGGCGGATTCGGAACGCTGCCGGCAGGGGTGCGGATGACGTCGATGATGGCCCCGACGCTCATCATTGATGGCGACCGACCGGTGGCATCGCTCGGCTCAGCCGGCTCGAACCGGCTGCGGTCTGCCATCCTCGCCGTGGTTGCCGGTCTGGTTGACGGGGATGCGCGGCCTCGTGACGCGGTTGCCCGCCCACGCATCCACCATGAAGGCGGGGGCGTGGATGTGGAGGGCGGTGTCCCGGACAGCGCCGTGCAGGCACTCCGGGCCGACGGCTTCGACCTGCGCCTCTGGACTGAGGCCAATCTCTACTTCGGCGGGGTATCGGCGGTGGGTTCGGGCAAGCGGGGACTTGAGGCCGCAGGTGATCCGCGGCGCGGGGGAGGGGCATTCGGAGTGGACGAGCATGGGGAGGTCATCGAGCTGTGAACACACGCGAAGTGGAGATAGAGGGCACGGCCTACGTGATGCGGGCAGAGCCGCCCCGCACGTCACTCACCGACGATGCCCACACGCTGTGGGGATTCAACATCGAGGTGATGAAGGGCGGGGCCCCCGTGTGCATAAAGACATGCTTCGTGGGCCGCGTCTCGATGCAGGCCCGCCACCCCGATGCGCTCGTCGGCCCTGCCGCGGGGATCTCGGCCGCCGTGCATTCGCTCGCCTTCGACAAGGTGGTCGAATCCCTTGCCAAGGGCGACCTGGACGACGGCATCGTGTTCGCCTGATCCCATAGGCCACGGTGGCCGCGGGGATCGACGCGAATCAGCCCGGCGCCGTCGTTCCGGATGGGGTCGGGCGCATTGCAGCAATCTCGACTGCCAGGGCAACGGCCTCTGCGCGGTGTTCATCGGGGACGGTGTCGGCGATGAGCCACGCCTCGCGGGTGAGCCACTGCAGGCGCTCGGCCTCATCGGGGCGCCCCTTGGCATCGCGGGCCTGATCGGCGAGGTACGTGAGGATCTCGCCCCGCTCGCGGTCAGACCAATCGTTGTGGGCCTCACCGTTGCCCTTACGCATGATGATCCAGAAGACCAGCACGAGAAATGGCAGCTTGAGGGCGATGAACACCACCAGCGCACCGATGGCGAGGGTCTCGGGCCCAGCCGCCGCGCCCGCAAACGACACGCCCACCGTGCCGGTGACGATGACGGCCACCATCACCATGATGATGACCAGCACGCGAGTGGTGCGCAGGTCACCCTCACGGTCGTAGAAGAGGCGCACGATGGGCGACTGGTGGGCCGCCCTCGCGCGTGCGTCGCGCTGCATGCTCATGATGGTGCGAACCTAGCACTGGGCATGGCGAGCCCAGCGGCCATCGGGGAGGGGCCGACCATCACTCGTCGCGTGGGAGCACGCGGCCGGCCACGCCGTTGGCAAAGACCACCTCGGCACCGTCGGGCACCTCGCGGCGCACCATGGCCAGCGCCATCCATGTGGCATCGGGCAGCGGGCTCACGCTGGTTACGGTGCCACCCGCGGCATCTCCGGCACTGAAGTTGGTGCCCACCGGCACGGAGGCGTCAAGGGCGATGCGCGCGAGTCTGCGATTGGCATGGCCGCGGTAGTGGAGGCGCGCGACGGTCTCCTGCCCGAGGTAGCAGCCCTTGTCAAACGACACGGCGTCGTCGAGCCCGGCCTCCTGCACCAGGGTCTTGTCGCCGGTATCCACGCCGATCGCGGGTATGCCAGCAGCAATACGCATGGCCTCGAGAAACTCCGGGGGCGCAAGGGCAAGGCCCAGTTCGGCCGCAAGACCCACGGGGTCGTCGGTAACCAGCTCGGTGGTTCCGGGGATCGCCCCCGGCACCGCGAGGTCGGCATCAGGGGCCGGACCGGTGATGACCAGCACCTGGACATCCTCCGGGCCCATCACCTCGGCATCCTCGCTCACGTGGTGGGCCGCGATGACGGCCATGCCATCGGGCGCGGGCGCCGGGTCGAGCAGCAGGGTGAAGGCATCAGGGGCGTCGCGGTGCACGTGAATGCGCGCCACCAGGTGGCCCTGGGTGTCGAGCACCAGCGACGGCGTGCCGCCGCCCACTGGGACTGCGGCAACGTCGGCGGTGAGCAGGCCATGCAGCAGTGCCTCGGCATCTGGCCCCTCCACCCAGGCGATACGCCGGGCGGCGACCACCGCGACCGGCGTGCTCACGGCAGTGCGACCTTGCCGTTGGTGCGGGCCCGTGCGGCAGCAATGCGCTCGCGGTCGGCTCCATCGAGCGCGGCCGAGAGAATGGCGCTCACCATCCCCAGCCGAAGGTCTTCGTCGCGGCACTCGAGCAGGTCCTGCTTCGGCTCCACCGGCATTTCGATCATTCCGGCGACTGCGTACGACAGCGGGATGTCCTCGCGAATGGGCGGCGGCGGTGCGGTGGGGGCGATCTCGTTGACCAGACGCTGGAAGAGGTCGTGCACTTCCGAAATACGTTCGTCGGACCCCACATCGGAGTCGTCGTCCACGCCCTCAACCCACGCGGTGAAGTAGAGGCGCCCGGAGGTTTCCTCGAGCAACCGCACGATGCGCTCGCCGATGATGCTCACATTCATTCGGCCGTCAGCGAACCGCCGCCCGAGGCCGGTGAAGCGCGCCGTGCACCCAATGGCTGAGGCACCTTCGCCATGGGCCTGCAGGATGACGAACGGGCGGTCGTCCAGCACGCAGTCGGCGAGGAGCGCCCTGTAGCGGGGCTCAAACAGGTGAAGGGGTGCGCGCTCGCCCGGTAGCAGCACGAGGCCAAGCGGAAACAGTCCCAGATCATCGAGTTCCGGCATCGGCGGCGAGTGTAGCCTCCGAAAAGTGACCGACGCACCGCACTTCGACCCCGCCATCCTCCGACCGGCGCTCCAGGCCGTGGAGCCCTACGTGCCAGGGCGGCCGCTCGAGGACATCCGGCGCGAGCTGGGCGACATCGAGGTGGTCAAGCTGGCATCGAACGAGGGGCCATTGCCCCCGTTCCCGGCGGCCATCGACGCCATTGCCGCCGCGGCCCGGGATCAGAACCTGTATCCCGACCCCGGTTCATGGGCGGTACGCGACGCGCTGGCCGATCTGCACGGAATCGACCCGGCCGCAATCGCGGTGGGTAATGGGGTGGACAGCCTCATCAAAATCCTGTGCATGGCCCTGCTTGACCCGGGTGACGAGCTGGCCATGTGCTGGCCGTCGTTCATCTCGCACCGTCAGGGCACGATGATGCAGGGTGCCACCTGGGTACCTGCGCCCTTGCGCCCCGATGGTGCGTACGACCTCGACGCCCTGCTGGCAGCCGTGACACCTGCCACGAAAATGGCGGTTGTGGTGAGCCCCAACAACCCCACGGGCGGCATGGTGGATGCCGGTGATCTTGCGGCGTTCCTCGATGCGCTGCCGGGGCACGTGCTGCCGGTACTCGATGAGGCCTACTTCGAGTACCTGCCCGCCGGTGCACATGATGGGGTGGGGATGCTGCGCGATGGTCGGTCCATGGTGGTGATGCGTACCTTCAGCAAGGCGTATGGCCTGGCGGGCATGCGGGTGGGATGGATGGCAGGCCCGCCCGATCTCATCTCGGCCCTCACTCCCGTGCGCAATGCGTTTGACGTGAACGCACTCGCACAGGCCGCTGCGGTGGCGTCGTTGGCCGATGCGGCCGAGCACCTGCCGCCGCGCATGGCGATGGCCCGCACGGAACGTGCCCGCATGGATGCCGGACTGCGGGCGCTGGGCCTTGACCCCCTGCCGTCCGAGGCCAACTTTCTGTTCATGGAGGTTGGGGTGGATCGCGCGCGGGCGCTGGACGCCGCGCTTACCGCCCGGGGCGTGATCGTGCGCCCGGCCGGGGCCTTTGGCGCCCCCGGGGCACTTCGCATTTCGGTTGGCACACCCGACCAGACCGATCGCCTGCTGGCCGCCATGGCCGAGGCGCTGGCGGAGATCGCGTGAACCCCGAGGAGGTCATCGCGGGCGTACGCGCCGGCAAGCGCCGTGCCATCGGCCGTGCCATCTCCATGGCCGAGTCACTCGGGCCGGATGGCCGTGCGGTCATGGCGGCGCTGCACCCCGTCACGGGCCGGGCAATGCGCATCGGTATTACCGGATCGCCGGGCGCGGGCAAGAGCACGCTCGCGGCCGCGCTTGTACGCCACCTGCGTCAGATCGGCATGACGGTGGCCATCGTGAGCATTGACCCCACCAGCCCGTTCACCCACGGCGCGGTGCTGGGTGACCGCATCCGCCTGGTGGATCACTTTCTGGACGACGGCGTATTCATCAGGTCGATGGCCACGCGGGGGCATCTGGGCGGCCTGTCCGAGGCCACCGGCGATGCCGTCGAAATTCTCGACGCCGCCGGATTCGACGTGGTGATAATCGAGACCGTGGGATCCGGGCAGAACGAGATCGAAGTGCAGGCGCTGGCCGAGACCGTGGTGCTGGTGCTCATCCCGGGGAGCGGCGACGCGATTCAGGCAATCAAGGCCGGCGTCATGGAGATCCCCGACGTCATCGTCATCAACAAGGCCGACCGTCCGGGCGCCGACATCCTGGCCAGCGAGATTGAGACCGCGCTGTCGCTGGTGCCGTCAGATGACTGGCGACCGCCGGTGCTCATGACCCAGGCGATTGACGGCAATGGCATTGCCGAAATGTGGGAGGGCATCGAATCGCACCGGGCCGCGCTGGCTGAGGGCGACGCCCTGGCCGACCGCCGCCGCGATGGCATGCGCCGCAGATTGCGCGCCCTCGCGATGGAGCGCATGGCCCGCGAAATGGATGCCCGAATCGACGACGCCGCCCTTGATTCACTGGTGACGCGGGTGGTGGCCCGCGAGCTCGATCCGTCCGCCGCCGCTGACAGCATGATCGCGCACGACGGCCCCAGGGAGAACGCATGAGCAACGACGATCACAGGTCGCCCTCACGGGACGGCGACGGCACGAATTCGAGGATGATCGCGGTGATCGTGGCCGCGGTGCTGTTTGTGTGGTTCATCCTCGCCAACTCACAGGAGGTCGAGGTGACCTGGTGGGTGTTCAACACCCAGACCAGCCTCATCGTGGTCATCCTGCTGTCGGCGCTCCTTGGTGCCGGCATCACATTCTTCGTGATGCACCGCCGTAGCCGCCGCGACCAGCGGTAGCGCCGCCGGCCCCTATCGGCCCACCACATGGACGTCGCCGGCTGACGCGCTGGCGGTGATCGACCGCGGGGCGGTGTCGTCGCGGGTGATTCCCTCGATGCTCACGCTGCCCGCACCCGCGCTGGCGTCAACGCGATAGGCGCCCTTCGGCACGTCGACATCAACATCGCCGGCCGACGTGGTGGCCTGCACGCGGGTGGGCGCGGTGGTGGCCTCCACCCGTACGTCACCCGCGGTGCTCGAGGCCGTGATCGTGGCTGCCCGTGACCTGATCACCGCCACACCACCGGCGGTACTGCTGGCTGTCACTGCACCGGATGTGCCGGTGACCATCACCGACCCGGCGGTGCTCCGCACATTCACGATCGCACCGGCGGGTGCCATCACGTCGAAATCGGCGGAGCAGCCGCTGATCACACCGAGGACCGGACAGTCGGCGGTCATGGTCACCTTGCCGCCGGATGCCGTGGTGGTGACGTCGGGGCCCCAGAACGCATAGCCACGGGTGATGCGCGCGGTGAGCGCCGAATCGACCCCGCCATCCACGCTGATGCCACCGGTGTCCACATTGATGGCCACGTCGGATATCGGCGCAGGTGCGCTGAACAGGTCAACGACCTCGGTGCGGGCAACGGTGCGCATGAGCAGGATCGCGACCCCGGCGGCCACCGCCATCAGCAGGATGAGTGTGAGGAAGCGCTTCACCTGAGGCGTGCCACGCGCTCGGCAACGTCGGCGGCAAGGCGCACGCCGAACCCAGTGGCGTGGTCACCGTTCATCGCCGTGCCCGCGACATCCACATGGCACCAGGGCTTGCCCTCCGTGAAGTCGCGCAGGAAGCGCGCGGCATACACGGCGCCCGCCTGGCGCTTCTTCGCCGAGTTGGACAGGTCGGCCACCGCGCTCTTCACCAGTGGGTCGTACCCGGGGTGGAGCGGCATGGGCCAGCACAGGTCGCCCGTGTCCTCGCCGGCATCTCTCACCAACTGCGTGAATGCGGGGTCGCTGCCAAACAGGCCGGCGTACACGTCGCCGATGGCCACGATGATGGCGCCCGTGAGGGTGGCCATGTCCATGATGCGCGTGGCACCCTTGCGCGCCACGTACGTGAGGGCGTCGGCCAGGATGAGGCGGCCCTCGGCGTCGGTGTTGGTCACCTCGATGGTCTTGCCATTCATCGCGGTGAACACATCACCCGGCTTCATTGCCGTGCTGCTCGGCATGTTCTCGGTGGTGGGCACCACCGCAAGCACCTCGCCCGGCACCTGCATCTCGGCAATCAGGCCCATGGCGGCGATTACCGCGGCACCGCCAGCCATGTCCATCTTCATCTCCTCCATGCCTGCGGATGGCTTGATGGAGATTCCGCCGGTGTCGAAGGTGACGCCCTTGCCCACCAGACCGAGCACCTCCTTGCCCTTCTTCACACCCTTTGACGGGCGGTAGCGCATCACGATCATGGCGGCGGGTTCGGCAGACCCCTGCGCCACGGCCAGGAGTGCCCCGGCCTTCAGTCGCGTGAGCTCGCGCGGTCCCAGTACCTCGATCGACAGGTTGCGCGATCCCGCGGCCACCATCTCGGCGCGCTTGGCCAGCATGGTGGGCGTCATGTGGTTGGCGGGGGTTTCGGACAACTCGCGGGCAAGGCCGATGGCCTCGGCAGTGGCCTGTACCCGCAGCACGTCGGCGGGCTTGATGCCCCCGGCCACCACGATGTGCGATGGGCGACCCTGCGATGCATCGCGCGTGCCCGAGCGAAAGGCATCGAGTCGCCACGCGCCGGTGGCAAGGCCCTCGGCCATGGCGCGCAGGTCGCCGGCGTCGACGTCGTCACCGGCCACCAGGGCGGCTTTGGCGGCGCCCAGGTCGCGTGCAGCCCGGGCGGCCGCCGCCCCTGCTGCGGCCCACGCGGCGCGGTCGGGATCGGCACCCACACCCACCAGCAGCACGCGCGCGGCGGGGATATCACCGCGCGTATGCAGCACGCGCACCTGTCCGGCCGTGCCAGTGACCTCGCCATCCTTGATGACCGACGACACGAGCCCACCCAGTGCCGCGTCCACCGCGGCAAGCGGGCCGCTCGGCGTTCCCGGGGGGTCGGTCACGGGGATCACCACCACGTCGGCGCGGATGCGGGTTGGGTCGGTGGTGCGGCTCTTGGTGACGTCCATCGGGCGGTATCCGTTCGGGTTGGATGATCAGGCAGAAGGGCATTCAACACCCACCACCCCGCGCGCGGCGGTCGGGCCGCTCCGCCCCGGGGTCACCGCCATCACTTGGGTGCCCGCGCAGGGGGTATCCTTCCCGCCAATGGGACGCCCTATTCGCATTGTCATCGCCAAACCCGGCCTCGACGGCCACGACCGCGGGGCCAAGATCGTGGCCCGTTCGCTTCGTGACGCTGGCATGGAGGTCATCTACACGGGCCTGCACCAGACGGCCGAGCAGGTGGTGGCCACTGTTGTGCAGGAGGACGCCGACGCGGTGGGCCTCTCAATTCTTTCCGGCGCGCACATGACGCTGGTGCCGCGGGTGATGGATCTGCTCGCTGCCGAGGGTGCCGACGACGTGCTGGTGATCGTTGGCGGCACCATCCCCAGCGATGACGCCGACGAGCTTCGCGCGCTCGGCGTGGCCGCGGTGTACACCCCGGGTGCCCCGGTGGACGAGATGGTCTCGTTCCTCGAGGGCCGCGTCGCCGCCTAGCGTGGGCATTGCGTTTGAGCGCCGCGCGGCCGTGCAGTTTGTGGTGCTCGACCGGCCGGATGCGCTCAACGCGCTGACGCCACAGGTGATCGAGGAGCTGGTGGTGGCGCTTGACGCCGCGGCCAACGATCTGAAGGTGCGCGCCATCGTCATCACCGGTGCGGGCCGTGCGTTCTGTGCCGGCGCTGACATCGCCGTGATGGCTGATCTCGACGTGGCGGGCGCCCGTGCGTTTGCCGAAGCCGGCCACGGCCTGTGCAACGCAATCGCTTCCTGCCCGGTACCGGTCATTGCCGCCATCAATGGGTTCGCCCTGGGAGGCGGCTGCGAGGTGTCGCTGGCCTGCGACATCCGTATCGCGTCTGAGACCGCGCGCATCGCGCTGCCCGAGGTATCACTGGGAATTGCTCCCGGGTGGGGTGGAACCCAACGGCTGGCCCGCGTGGTGGGGGAGGGCTTTGCCAAGCACATGATCCTGACCGCGCGCATGGTCACGGCCGACGAGGCCCTGGCCCATGGCCTTGTGACAGCAGTACATGCGCCCGACGACCTGCTCGACGCGGCCGCGGCGATTGGCGATGAGATTGCCACGCGTTCGCCATCGGCGGTGGCCCGCGCGAAGGCGCTGGTGAACATGGCGCTGGGTGATCCGGCGCCGGGGCTGTCATGCGAGCTGGAGGAGTTCGCACAGGCATTCGGCGACCCGGAACGCCGTGAGGGCATGCAGGCTTTTCTGCAGAAGCGTGCGCCGGTGTGGCCCGGGGGCTGATCGCTGGGGCGGGCTGCTGCCCGGCTCAATGCGATTGGTCGCCGTAGGGGCGGCGAAATCCCGCGGCGCTGGTATGTTTCCCCGCGCCCCGGAGCGGAATGCGTCCGCTCACGAGCGAGGGCCCTTCGAAGGGTCTGATCGCCGGGCACGAGTCCACTCCTAGGAGCCAGCCTTCGTGAAGATCGCCGTCTGCGTCAAAGAGGTGCCGGACACCACCGCTGAGAAGCGGATCGACCCGAGCACCTTTCGCCTCGTCCGTACCGAGGGCGACCGCATGCTCAACGAGTTTGACAAGTACGCAGTGGAAGAGGCCATTCGCCTGAAGGAGGCCGGGACCGCCGATGAGGTCATTCTCATCTCGCTCGGCCCCGAGAAGGCCGTCGAGTCGCTGCGCCAGGCGCTCGCCATGGGTGCCGACCGCCTTGTGCTGGTGAGCGACCCCGCCGCTGCGGGCTCCGACTATCTCGGCACCGCCCGCGCGCTGGCCAAGGCCATCGATGAGACGGGCGCCGAGCTGGTGCTTCTGGGCGCCGAGGCCACCGACGCCCGGTCGGGCGTGCTTACGGCCACCCTTGGTGAGGTCAGCGGCCGCACCTGGGTGACCTCGGCCAACTCGATCGCCGTCAACGGATCGTCCATCACCATCGAGCGCCAGAGCGACGATGGCGTGGACACCGTGGAGGCCCCGTTGCCAGCCGTGGTCTCTGTGACCAAGGCAATCAACGAGCCGCGCTACCCATCGCTCAAGGGCATCATGGGCGCCAAGAAGAAGCCGCAGGACGTCAAGTCGCTTGGCGACATCGGCGTGGCTGCATCGGACGTCGGCGAGGCCGGCGCCAAGACCAAGGTCGTGGGCGTCGAGACGCCCCCGGCACGCACCGCCGGTGTGGTGGTCAAGGACGAGGGCGATGGTGCCCAGCAGATCCTCGACTTCCTCATCGACAAGAAGCTCGTCTAAACCCGACTCGGACCGAAAGGACCTTTCCACATGGCAGGCATCCTCGTCGTCGCCGAGCCCCAGGGCACCGGCACACGTCGCGTCAGTCTCGAGATTCTCTCGAAGGCGCGTGAACTGAAGGACTCCATCGGCGGCCCGCTTACGGCCGTCATCGCAGGCTCGGGCGTCGCTGACGCCGCGGCCGTTCTCGGCGCCCACGGCGCTGAGAAGGTGTTTGTCGCCGATCACGAGGCACTGGGCACCGGCCTGGCCGCCCCGCACGTCGACGTCATCGCCAAGCTTCACGCCGAGAACGACTTCTCGGTCATTCTGTTTGGCGGCACCTCGCTCGGCCGCGACACCGCCGCCGCACTGGCCGCCCGTCTGGGTGCCGGTCTGAACAGCGACTCGATCGACCTCGTCGCCAGCGGCAGCGCCCTCAGCGCCGTCCGCCCGGCGTTCGGTGGCCAGAACCTGGTCAGCTCGCAGTGGGTTGATGGCCCGCAGATCGCGCTTGTGCGTCCGAACTCGTTCGCGGCGTCTGAGAGCGGTGGCACCGCTGAGGTCGTGGCCGTGACGCCGGAGATCTCCGACGCGTCGCTGGCCGCCAAGGTGACCGGCCGGAAGCCCGCCGAAGCCGGCAAGGTGAGCCTCGAGGAGGCCAGCATGATCGTCTCCGGCGGTCGCGGTCTCGGTGCTCCCGAGAACTTCGCCGTTGTCGAGGCCCT
>CANJMX010000031.1 GCA_947475125.1 Actinomycetota bacterium | reverse complement strand
GGTCGATGAGGCTCTCGATGATGTTGGCGCGGGTGGCGGGGGTGCCCAGGCCACCATCCTTCATCGCCTCGGCGGCCTCGTCGTCGTCCACCAGTTTGCCGGCGGTCTCCATCGACTTGAGGAGGCTGCCTTCGTTGTATCTCGCAGGCGGCTTGGTGGACTTGGCCAGCACCTCGGCGCGGGCACAGGTGAGGCGCTGCCCCACGGTCACCGACGGAAGGGTGTGGTCGTCGGTCTCCTCCTCGCCATCTTCGTTGGCCATGCGCTCGGCCTGCTTCTCCACGCGGTGGCGCCGCATGGCGTCAACGGCGTACCAGCCCGGGTCAACAATGACGGTGCCGCTGCTGCGGAAGGTGTGCCCCGCAACATCGGTGACGATGGTGGTGCTCTCGAGCTTGGCCGGCGGCAGGAATACCGCGAGAAAACGCCGGGCCACCATGTCGTAGATGCGCCGCGCATCATTGGACAGTCGCGAGAGGTCGTGATCTGCGTCGGTGGGGATGATGGCGTGGTGGTCGGTGACCTTGGCGTCGTTGATCACGCGTCCGAGTGGCAGTGAGTCGAGCGCCAGCACCGATCGCGCGGCGTCCGCGTACTGACGGTCGGCCGAGCCCACACGCGACACCACCGACTTCAGCTGTCCCACCATGTCGCCGCTCAGGTATCGCGAGCTGGTTCGCGGATACGTGAGCACCTTGTGCTCGTCGTAACACGACTGTGCGGCGGCCAGGGTGCGTGTGGCGCTGAAGCCGAACCGCTGGTTGGCATCACGCTGCAGGGCGGTGAGGTCGTACAACAGGTGCGGCGCTTCGGTGCGGGGCCGCGTCTCCACCGATGCGACGATGCCCTCCGCGCCGGCGGCGAGAGTGGCGATCTCATCGGCAGCGGCTCCCGGAACGATGCGGTCCTTGTGGGTCTTGCCGTCGTTGTCGGTGAACAGCAGGTCGCGGTGCGTACCTTCGACGTCGTGCCACATGCCCGGAAGGGGAGAGTCGGCACCGGTGAACGTCGCATCCACCTGCCAGTACTCCTGCGGCACGAACGCGCCGATTTCGATGTCGCGGTGCACGATCATCGCCAGTGTCGGCGTCTGCACGCGGCCGAGCGACAGCACTCGGCGGATCGATCCGGCACGCGTGGTGGCCGCGCGGGTTCCGTTCATTCCCACCAGCCAGTCGGCCTCGCTGCGTGCGCGGGCGGCGGCCTCGAGTGGCTGCATCTCCGAATCCGGACGCAGCGACTCGAAGGCGTCCTTGATGGCCGACTTGGTCATCGACGAGAACCAGGCCCGCTCCACGGTCTTCCCCTGCGCCTTGGGCGGGGCGCTCTGAAGGATGAGCTTGAAGATGAGCTCGCCCTCACGTCCGGCGTCGCAGGCATTGACGATGATGTCCACGTCGGGCCGGGCCATGAGTCGGTGAAGCGAAGCGAGTTGCTTGGCCGATCGGCCATCGCGGGCCTGGTAGCGGAACTCCTCCGGGATGATCGGCAGGTCCTCGTATGTCCACTTCTTGTACCGGGCGTCGTAGGCGTCGGGATCCACCTGCTCAAGCAGATGCCCCACTGCATATGAGATGACCCAGTGGTCACTCTCGTATGCGTCGCCCTTCTGGGTAAATGTCTCGGGGAGCGCGCCAGCCACGTCGCGGGCGACGGAGGGCTTCTCGCAGATAACCAGTTTCTTGCTCACGGGGCGGGCACGTTAGCACCGCCGATTTCGGGCACCTGTGTCGTCGGCGTGACGATGCCGGACCAGCGGCCCAGTCGGCCGCAGGCGTTCGGACCATGAGACAGGGTGGCGCGCCGACGGGGTGCTGCCGGTATCGACGACACCCGAATCGCGTCGATGCGTGTTGCCGTCTGCATCCCGCTGCAACCGCCGCCGGTGCCGTCACGTCCACCAGCAGACGGTCCGCCCAGAGCGCCGGCGCCCACCGTCACCATCGGGACTTCTGCAGAGGACTGCTATCCGAAGAAGGGCTGGGCCAGGCGGTAGTACTCGTCGGGGACGGTCTTCAACGTGCCCACGGCATCGGCCAGCGGGACGTCGGTGATGATGGCGCCGCGCAGCGATGCCATGCGTCCGAACAAGCCCTCCTCCACCATCTCGGCGGCATGCGTCCCAAAGCGCGTGGCCAGGATGCGGTCACGCGCGGTGGGGGTACCCCCACGCTGAACGTGCCCCAGCACGGTCACCCGGGTGTCGAAGCCGGTGGCCTCGCGAATAATGGCCCCAAGACGGTCACCGACCCCCTGTTGTGCCAGAAGTGCGTGGCCGAACTCGTCGCGCTCGCCCTCGGCACCGCCATCTCCAAGATCAACTCCCTCGCTCACCACGACGATGGACGAGTCGAGTCCGCGGGAGTGGCGTGCCCGCAGCGCATCCACCACCGCGGGCACATTCGGCTGGTGTTCCGGGATCAGGATGTAGTCGGCCCCGCCCGCGATCCCGCTCTCAAGCGCGATCCATCCCGCGTGGCGCCCCATCACCTCAACGACCATCACGCGGTCATGCGACTCGGCGGTGGTGTGCAGACGGTCGATCGAGCTGCACACGATCTGTACCGCCGTGTCGAACCCGAAGGTCACGTCAGTTCCCGACAGATCGTTGTCGATCGTCTTCGGTACACCCACGATGGGCAGCCCGTGCTCGGCATGCAGTCGGTTGGCCGCGCCGAGTGTGTCCTCGCCGCCCAGCGCCACCAGGGCATCGATGCCCAGCGCCGCAAAGCCGTCGATGGCCGCCTGTGTCGTCTCGGCGTCACGGCACGGATTGGTGCGCGAGCTCTTGAGGATGGTGCCGCCGCGGTCGAGGATGCCGCTCACGTCACGGACGCCCAGCGGGACCGCCTGCTGCTCAAGAAGGCCACGCCAGCCGTGGAGGATGCCCACATGCTCGTGCCCGAACCGGCGGACACCCACCTTCACCACGGCACGGATGACGGCATTGAGTCCGGGGCAGTCGCCGCCGCCGGTGAGGATTCCCACACGCATGCCCCGACCGTACCGGTGGCGCATACGTGTGGGCAAGCGCCGCTCGCCCTTTGCTGCGGGCGCGTCCTCATACGCGTACCCCATGGCCGAGATGTTGAGCACGCTCTTTGGTGACACGAACAGGCCCGACCCCCGCCACGGCCACATGGCCGAATTGAGCCCCTGACCGGGGATGGGCGGGCGGCGTGGGGCGTAGCGCTCGCCGTGCATGGTCTGATTGAACGGGATGGGGCCGATATCATTAGTTGTCCCGACGCCCCACGATGAGGTTTCGACATCCGCGATAAGGAATCATCAAGTCGCAGGGGCCTGGTGCATGCACTGCCCGGCGCAGAGGTGGTGTACGACGTCCACGGAAGAGGGCCAGACGTGGTGCTCATCCACGGATGGACGTGCCGCCGCACCGACTTCGACGGCGTGGCCACCGACCTGGCCCGCGACCACCGGGTGCTGGCCCTCGACCTGCCGTGGCACGGTGACTCCACGGCAACCTCCCGGCACTGGAGCGTTGACGACCTGGCCGCCGTGGTTGGCGCCGTGGCGGTGAGCGAGGGCATGCATGAGGCCGTGATTGTCGGGCACTCAATGGGCGCGGCAGTGGCTCTTGAGACGGTGCTCGCGGGCACCGGTCACCGGGTCATTTCGCTCGACGGTCTCACATACATGCGCATGTACCCGAGGCAATCAGCGCAGGCCGCTGACGCGTTTCTCGACCCCTTCCGGGCAGACTTCGCCGGCGCCATGCGAACGATGTGTGATCGCGCCGCCGGCCCGGGGTGCGACCCCGCCCTCATCGACCGGGTGGCGCGCGCAATGTGCCGCGCCGATGCCGAGGTGGCCATCGGAATGATGGATCAACTCATGCGCTGGGATATGGATGGTGCCCTCGCCCGTGCCGATGCACTCGCGCTCACAGTGAAGGTATTCGCCTCCGCCCCCCTGCTCTCGGGCACCGCCGTGATGCGCTACGGCGACCGCATGGACATCGTGCCGGTCGACCTCGGTGGTCACTTCTTCCTGCTGCAGCAGCCGGTCAAGACGGCCGGGCTCATCCGCGAGGCAATCGCTGCCTAGCTGCGAACGGCGTCCGGATCAACGGCCGGGGTGATCTCCTCGAAGCGGTTGATCTTGCGAAGACCCGGGAAGAACAGCGCCCACAGCCCCGCGGCGGCGATGGACAGCGCACCGCCCAGCACGATTGACCCGACGGTGCCGATGAACTGCGCCAGCACGCCGCTCTCAAATGCTCCGAGTTCGTTGGATGCACCCACGAATACGCGCTCCACGGCAACCACGCGCCCGCGCAGGTGTGGGGGAGTGAGAAGCGGCGCCAGTGTTGAGCGGATGAACACACTCACCATGTCGCTGGCTGAGAGCAGGAGCAGCACGCCAAACGTGAGCCAGAACGAGTCACTGACCCCAAGCAGAATCGTGAATACCCCAAACCCGGCCACCGATATGAGCAGGATCGGCCCCACGTGGGTCCGGATGGGGCGTCCGGAGAGCAGGATGCCCACGGCCACCGCGCCAATGCCGGGTGCTGCGCGCAGCACGCCATAGCCCACGGCACCCACGTGCAGGATGGTGGTGGCGATAATGGGCAGCAGCGCCGTGGCGCCGCCGAACAGCACCGCAACCAGATCGAGGCTGATCGCCCCGAGCAGGGCGGGCGTGGCGAAAATGAGCCTGAGGCCCGCCGTGGCATCGCGCATGGTGGGTGGCCCCGACACCGATTGGCGGTGTGCGGTGCCCACTTCGCGCGACACCCCGAGCAGCAGGATGACGCCGACCACGTCAATGGCTGCGGCGCACAGGTACGGCACCATGTTGCCCGTGGCCTGCAGCACACCCCCGAGGAAAGGCCCCACGATGAGCGCTCCCTGCCAGGTGGATGACGACAGGGCCATGGTGCGGGGAAGGTCCCGTGGCGCCACCGCCGCGGCGAGCATGGGGGAGAAGGCAGCACTCGCAAATGCCCGGCCGGCACCGAGGCCCGCGGCCATGAAGTACAGGGGGAGCGCTGAGGTGTCGCCCGCACCGGCGTCGAGGGCCAGGGCGATGGACATGAGCACCACGATGGCCATACCGACTGCGGTGACCTTGCGCCGGTCAAGCCGGTCGGCCATCTGGCCTGCGGGCAGCGCGAAGATGAGCGCTGGGATGAACTCGGCGAGGCCAATGAGCCCAAGCGTGAGCGGGCTGCCGGTGCGCTGGAATGCCTGCCAGCCAAGGGCAGCAGCCACCACACCGAACGTGAGGGTGCTGAGAAGCTGCGACCCCAGGAGGCGCGAGACGTTGCGGTCGCGCAGCAGGGCCCGGGCACCCTCTGGGCGGGGGGCCCCCTTCGTCACCGCGGGCCGGGGGACGGCCCGCGCGTCATGTCATGCCGGGAGCGGGCGATGGGCCATCTCGTCGGCCTCGGCTGCATCCATACCCAGCATGCGCAGTGCAATGGCTGTCGCATTGTCAACGCGCGCGATGTCGAGCGAGGGGTCGCTGATGCGGCTGGTGATGACACGGGTCATCCCACCCGCAATCAGAAGCAGGGTCATCTCCAGGTCGTCGCACCGGAATCGCCCCGCCGCAACAGCCGCATCGACGTCGCGGCGGAAGCGGTCGCTCACCGCTGGGCCGAGCGGACGGAACTTCGCGGCCTCTGAGACGATGCGGGTCTCGCGCGGGAACTGTTCCGGCATCCGCCCGAAGCACCGGATCCCGATGCTCACCACCTCGGCGGGGTCTCCACTCGCCTGCGCCTGAATGGCAACGGTGTGTTTCTCGATGGTCTGCAGCGCGGCCAGAACAGCCGCGTCGTACAGGTCCTCCCGCGACGAGAAGTGGTTGTAGAAGGTGCCGACGGCGACATCGGTCTGATCCGTGATGTTCTGGATCGTTGCGCTGGTCTCCCCTCCCGCGAGGAGATCCCCCGCAGTGGTGATGAGCGCATTGCGCGTGCGTTCGCGTCGGACAGCGGCGCGGTTGGATGGTGGTGTATCGGTCATCTGAGCACCTGTCGCCAATCGTCCCACAACTGCGCGCAATGTTGGGTCCGAGGTGGATGCGCCCGGAGGTGATGCGTGGACGCCCGGCACCGCAGAGTGAGGAATCATCATATATGATGGAGACTCACTACCTTGTCGCCGGAGGGAATACAGCCCAGTGTCACGTTCATCTGCCCGAGTCCGTTGGCTGCCATCGGCAGTGTCTGGTTGCCTCGCATCGATTGCAGCACTCTCTGGCATGGCTGGCGTCGCTCAGGCCGCGCCGCTTCAGGGTGAGTGGGAGGCCCTGAATGGGCTCTCGGGGGGCACCGTCAAGGCCCTTGCCCTCCACGGGCACTACGTCTACGCGGGGGGCAGCTTCACCACTGCCTCCGGTGTCGGGGCGGTGAATGGTGTCGCCCGTTACGACCTCTACACGGGAACCTGGGCCGCGGTCGGGTCGGGCGTTGACAGCATCACCAGTTCGAACGACGTCCGCTCGCTGGCCGTGACCGCGAACGGAGATCTCTGGGCGGGCGGGTACTTCCAGCACATGGGATCGGCGACCGGTCCCGGGGTGCTTGCCCGGTGGGACGGCGCTGCATGGCAGCCTGCGCCCGCATCACCGATCGGGGGCGGTTATGTGCTGCAGTTGGCGTCAGATGGGAGCATTGTGTACGTGGGCGGGGCGTTCAGCGGCTACACGGGGCGCATAACGCCCGCTGGCACGTGGTCATCCCTCGGGAGTGGGCTCAATAACCCTGCTGATTCCGTGGCGATTGACTCCCTGACCGGCGATGTGTACTTCGGGGGCGGGTTCACGCATGCGCTGAACGACGACTCGGAGCCTGTACCGAATACCAGGTACGTCGCTCGGTGGACCGGGATGCAATGGGAGGCGGCTCTCACGGGAGTGGACGGGCCGTACGGTCCGTGGGTTGCCGCGCGCGGCGGAACGTCCTACGTGGGCGAGCGATCCGGGAATGGGGATGTCCTCGCGCCCAGTTCGGGCGCGTGGACCCCACTGGGCTCGGCGCCATTCGGTATGTATCCAATGCGCTCCCTGGGTTTCGCCGGGTCAACACTCGTTGCCGGGGGCGCGGCATTGCCGCACGTTCTCTCATGGGATGGCTCCTCTTGGAGCGCCATCGGCGATGGGGTCAATGATGAGGTTGCCGTGATGGCAACCGGAGACCACGGCTTTGTGGTTGGCGGACCGTTCTCGGGCATCTGTCTGAACGCTGGCTGCAGCGCAACGACGCCCGCGGCGGGGCTCGCGGTGTTCCGCCTGCCTGCCACGGCGCCTGGCGCGCCGACGGGCGTCACTGCAACGGCTGGCAACGGGCAGGCCACCGTGTCGTGGACCCCGCCACGCGACGACGGTGGGTCGCCCGTTCTCGGCTACGCGGTGACCGCCGGCCCCGGTGGTGCCACGTGCACCACGACCGCCACGACCTCGTGCACGGTCACCGGGCTCACCGATGGCGTGCCGTACACGTTCACGGTCGTGGCCATGAATGCGCAGGGCGGGTCGGGGGCGTCGACCCCGAGCGGGGGAGTGACGCCCGAGGCAAGTGGGGGAGTGACGCCCGAGACAAGTGGAGGCGTATCGCCTGCGCCGGACGCCAGCGGGCAAGAGGCAAGCGACGCATCTGGCTCGCCATCCGGCCCGTCGAATGTATTCGAGCTGGGCGCGATGAGGACAGGGCGTGCGGCGATCATCGCCAACGTGCGCGTGCCGGGGCCAGGGCGCATCCGGGTGGTTGGTACCCGCGTCGGGGCGACCACTCATGCGTGTGCCGGTTCCGCGATCGCGCGGCGCACTCAGAGCTACGCGGTGGCGTGCCGGTTGACGCCGGCAACACGAGCAGAGCGGGCCACGCACGGCTTCCGGGTTCGCCTGGTCGTGGCGTATCGGCCCGTCGGCGGGACGGTACGGACGGCGGCGCGGGCCGTGACCCTCGCGCGAACAGCAACACCGACGCCGGTCACCGGCTGAGAGGAAGGGGACGTTGGCGACACTGAGGATCTTCCGATGGGCCGCGGGCGTTGGCGCCCTCGTCGCTGGGCTTGCAGGTCTGGGGCTCGCTTCGGGTTCTGCCACGGGGATTGGCGGGCTGAGTCCAGGCAACTGCATCAGCATGACCGCGCTCCTTCAGCCGCCATGCGCGGTCGGTACCTTCGGGTATGGGTTGAAGAGCGATGTGGTGAGTGCCGATGGCACGATGGTGTACGCCGTCAACTACGACGGAATGTCGATCAACACGTTTGATCGCAGTGCCGTGACGGGCGCCGTCTCCGAGTCGACCGGCGTTCCGTTTGACACGCCGGTCCGCTCTGCCAAGAACGCCTGGGCGATCGTGCTCTCCCCGGATGGCCGGAACGCGTACACGCTCAGCCACACGGTGGCCGCCGGTGCCATTGAGTCGTTTGATCGCGATCCGTCGACGGGCGCGCTGACGCAGAAGTCCGGTGCGAACAGCGGGTGCCTTACCAGTAATGACTCGGGGATCCCTGACTGCAGTCGCGTCCCCGCCAATCAGCGTGTCGCGTGGCGCCGGGCGCAGTTCCTCGTGGCGTCGCCGGATGGTCGCGACGTGTATGCGGTGGGCGACAGATACACGATCCTTCAGTTCCGCCGGAATGTGGCGACCGGGGTGCTGACGCCAAATGACTGTGTGGAGGATGTGAACGCGTACGGGCCATGTACCGGCGGCATGATCGATTTGCTCGACGCCCCGGCTGGCCTCGCGATGAGCCCCGATGGCTCGCAGTTGTACGCATCGCTCTTTTATGGGCAGGCGGTGATCGGGTTGAGCCGTGACGCCACGACCGGGCGGCTTTCGCAGCCTGCCGGGTCGGGCTGGTGTATCGCCAACGCACCGGCGCCGAGCGGGTGCACGGCGTCGGCGAGCGGGGCGGTGCGTTATCCGTGGTCCGTCGCTGTGAGCACCGATGGCACGTCTGTGCTCGTCGGGGGCCAGAGCGGATACGTCGTCGCATTCGCTCGAGATGGCGTAACCGGCCTGCTGACCGAGCGCAACTGCCTGCAGGACCAGGCCCAGACTCCGAATGCAAATTGCGCCACCGCGTACGGGGTGGGTCAGGCCGACGGGGTGGCGATCTCCCCCGATGGCCTGAACGGATACGTAGCTGGCGGCACCCAGCTGGCCGCTATGTCGATCAATCCGCAGACGGCTGCCATCACGCAACTGCCGGGAACGGCCGGGTGCATCTGGGCAACCGGAACGGGTCCAGAGTGCGCGGAGTGGGACAACGCCGACTTCGGGACCACCCTGGCCTTCTCGGCGAATGGCGAAGATCTGTACTCGGCGTCGATGAGTACGCTCACCCAATTGCGACGTCCACCCGCCCGGGCGTTGGTGGTGAGCCGTTCCGGTACGGGTACCGGCGCGGTGGCGTCCTCGCCGTCGGGCATCGATTGCGGGATGACCTGTACAGGGACATTTGCCGACGGAACAACGGCGGTACTCACGGCGACGCCGCAAAGTGGCTCGTCGTTCGCGGGGTGGACCGGCGACTGCTCGGGGAACGCCCCGGCGTGCACCGTGACCATGGATGGGGCCAAGACGGCGACCGCCCGCTTCGATCCGGTCCCGGTCGTGCCTGCGCCCGGTGAGGCAACTGCGCCCGCCGAGGCGACTGAGGCACCGACGGCGTCGACATCGGTACCGGCCACACTTACTGTCGACAGCGCAGCTGCACGGGTCGCGGGGCCAGTTGTCGAACTGGCACTGCCGTCAGCCGGCAAGGTGACGGTCGTGGGTACGAGTGCCGGCGTACGCAGCGCTGTGTGTGCGGGCACCCGGACGGTTCGCACCGGCGGCACGTACCACGTTGGCTGCACGCTCACCCCGGCAGGACGAAGGGCGGTCTCGCGCCATTCGATCCGCGTTGCTCTGCGAGTGGCCTTCGCACCGACGGGGGGTACCCGTGAAGTTCAGCGCACCACCGTGGTGATGCCACGCCGTGCGCCGCATATCGTCGTCACTGGCTGACCCGACGAGCAGGGCGATGGCACGACGAAGGGCCGCTCAATGAGCGGCCCTTCGCATTGAGTAGCGCATACGGGATTTGAACCCGTGTTACCGCCGTGAGAGGGCAGCGTCCTAGGCCCCTAGACGAATGCGCCACGTAGGCCTACTGGGTACTTCATGTTGACCGCGAGGACCTCGGAAGAGGACTCACTGGGGGAGGAGGACTCGAACCCCCGCTCCTGGGACCAGAACCCAGTGTCCTACCAACTAGACGATCCCCCACTGCCTCCCGGCCGGGCGAAAAGGTAGCACAGGCCCGCACGATTACTTCGCGTTCATCAGGGCCGCAAGTCCCTTCCCGAGGGCCTTGAGTGCGCGCGGAACATCAAGGGGGTCGAGATCGGCCTGGATGATGTGGGAGTTGCGGTTGTCACGCCGCGCGGCACTCAGCGCGTCGCGCAGTTCCACGCCGGTTCCCACCTGGGTGCCCTTGCCACCCACCACGCCGGCCACGGCCGCGTAGTTCCAGACGCTGACGTCATTGAAGGGGCCGTCCTTGATGCTGCGCTCGGCGCCGTAGCCATGGTTGTCCATCACGATGACGATGGGCTTGAGCCCCTCGCGGATACCAGTGGAGAGGTCGAACCCGGTCATCTGGAACGAGCCATCGCCCACCAGAATGATCGGGCGCCCCTTGCCCCGGGCGAGTCCGGCGCCGATGCCGGCAGGCATGGCGAACCCCATGCCCACGTACAGGCGTGCGATGTGGAACTGGGTTGCCCGGCGCATCTTCACGTCCATCGCCAAGTGGGCAGCCACGCCTACGTCGCATGCGACGATGTCGGACGGGATGATGAACTCGTTGAGCGCGGCGGACACCATGTCGGTGGTCAGGCGCCCCGTCATCTTCACGGGTCGTGCCCACCCAGTCGGCAACGTGGCCGGGACGCGCTTCTTCGGCAACGCGCGGCGCTCGAGCGCGCGGAGCAGGTCGGGGAGCCACACGTCGCTGTAGGTGCGGTGGTGCACTCGAGCGAGTCCGTCATAGGCGTTGCTGGACCGCGCGTCGTCGATCGCGCTCGAGAACCCGCCGGTGGTGATGTCGTTCACGTTCACGCCGAACTGCATCACGAAATCGGCCGATTCAACGAACGTCCGCAGGGCGGGGATTGTGCCCGCGCCGCTGTACACGCCGAGGGTGAGAGACGATTCGTCCTCATTCACGCCGCCCTTGCCCATGACGGTTTCGACCACGGGGATGTTCATCTTCTCGGCAAGCGCGAGTACGCGGGTACCCAGACGGCGCTTCACAACCTCATTGCCCACGTTGATGATGGGCCGACGCGCGGCACGGATGGTTGCCACCAGGTCGTCAGCGCAGGCGTCGGTGTGCTCGGGGATGCTGGTGGACCGGACGATGGTGTGCGGCGGCGAATACACCTGGTTGGGGACCGCCGAGATGAGGTCGCGCGGCAACTCGATGAACACCGGGCGAAGTTCCTGCATGCAGTGGTCGAGGATCCAGTCGATCTCCGCGTATGCGGTGTCGGCGTTGTCGAGCAGCAGCGAGTGCGAGGTGAGGTGATCCACCATGAGTCGGGGAGCGTCGAGGTTGTCGCTCACCGAGTGGTGAATGCGGCGGCCATCGCGTTCGCCCAAACCGGGTGCGCCGCCGATAACCACCACAGGCACCATTTCATTGTTGGCGCCACCGAGCGCCGCCATCGTGGCCACCATGCCCACGCCGTAGGTCACTGCAACCGCGCCGAGGCCCTTCTCGCGCGCGTACCCATCGGCGGCGTATGTCGCGGCCTCCTCGCGCGTGGAGTTGACCATGTCCATTCCGCGCTCGGTGCCGATCTCGTAGAGGCCGAGGATGAAGTCGCCGGGGACACCAAACACATGGTTGACCCCCCGCTTCCTGAGGGCGTCAATCAGATAGGCACCGATAGAGAGACGTTGCGACTTGCGTGGTGGCATCGCGGATCCTTCCGGGGGTCGTTGCGGCAAATCTACCCGACAGGCGCGATCACTGTGAGGCCTGCTCCCAATCGGCATACAGACCGGCGTACAGGCCACCGGCCCGCATCAGCTCGTCGTGGCTTCCCTGCTCTGCGATCCGGCCGTCATCCACCACAACGATGCGGTCAGCGCGCCGGATGGTGGACAGGCGGTGGGCGATCACCACTGCCGTACGGCCCACGAGCAGGCGGTCGAGTGCCTCCTCGATACGGCGCTCGGTGCCGATGTCAATAGATGACGTGGCCTCGTCGAGGATGATGAGCTTGGGGTCGGGCACGAGGGCGCGGGCAAAGCAGATGAGCTGGCGCTGACCGGCGGAGAGGCGTGCCCCCCGCTCCTGTACATCGGTGTCGACCCCATCGGGCAACGAATCAACGAACTCCAGAGCCCCCACCGTGTCGAGCGCGCGGCGTACCTCGTCGTCAGTGGCCTGGGGATAGGCGAATCGCACGTTGTCGGCGATGGTGCCGCTGAACAGATGCCCCTCCTGGGGCACGATGCCCATCTCCGACCGCAGCGACTCCTCCCGCACATCGCGCAGGTCGATGCCGTCAACCGACACCACCCCCTCGTCGGGGTCGTACAGGCGCGCGATGAGTTTGGCGAGGGTCGACTTTCCGGCGCCGGTCGCACCCACCAGCGCAACGGTGCTGCCCGCTGCGATATCCAGGCTCACGTCTCTGATCACGTATTCGCGCCCGTATCCAAACGACACGTGATCCAGTCGCACCCGCCCGGAGATGTCGGGCAGATCCACCGGGTTGGGCCGGTCGGAGATACCCGGGTCGGTCTCCAGCACTCCAAAGATCTTTTCGAGCGCGGCCATGGCTGACTGAAAGGTGTTGTACAGCTGCGACAACTGCTGGATCGGATCGAAGAACGATGCGAGGTACCCGATAAAGGCCACCATCACACCCACGCTCAAGTCGGCGTCCAGCACGCGGTTGCCGCCGTACCAGAGGATGAGCGCGGTCCCGAGCGCTGCCAAGAGCTCGACGGCCGGGAAGTACACACCCGACACCGTCACCGTGGTCATGTTGGCCTTGCGGTAGTCGGCGTTTGCCTCGCGGAAGCGACGACGGGCCTCCTCCTGGCGCCCATGCGCCTGCACCACGCGCACGCCCGAGAGGGTCTCCTGCAGCACGGTGAGCACGGTGGCCACACGCTCGCGGGTCACCCGGTAGGCGGCCGTGGCCTTTACGCGGAACCACCACGTGCCCACGGCGAGGATTGGGAAGATGAGGAAGGCGGCCATGGCCAGCTTCCAGTCGTACACGGTGAGGATGATGATGACGCCGATAAGCGACAGGCCGTTGATCACCAGCGATGTGGCGCCCTCGACCACCAACTGATTGACGGCCTGGATATCGGACGTAAGCCGGCTCACGCTGCGCCCGGTGGGTGTGCGCTCATGGTGGCCCAGTTCCAACCGCATCATGTGGCGAAACAGTTGCCTGCGCAG